>NZ_CM001977.1:4262053-4361073 GCF_000406165.1 Dickeya zeae NCPPB 2538
GGGATACTTACAACAGCCCAAAACACCGCTAGCAGTAGCGCTACGCCGAGGCTTAAGCGCGGAAACGGCCATTTGGGGATAACTCTAATCCGTAGCATGGGATGGGAGATTGTCGATATTTAGGGAACTAACTGGATCGGGAAGGCTACTTCCCTACCGTCAATGTAATTCCAGATTATTTTATGCAACTCATTAAAAATTGAGGATTTATCAGGCATAAATTTCATTAAAAACAAATACAACTCGTCAGAACTGACTACCTTTATCTCCCCAACTTTTTTCACTTTTGCTGATAAAATCTCTTTATTGTTAATGCAGCTAAAATATAAAATAACGCTTCTATCCTCTTCCGAATATAAAACATTATCTATATATAATGAGTTACTAGTTGAAGACGGCATTTCCATTCCAAGTTCCCTTAAACTTACCTACGATTGTTACATTTTGTACAGCTACTTCTTCTGCACTCAAGGCTGATTGATTAGTCGCACTATTCGCTGTATTTAAGATTTTCATACAGCGCGCCAACTTTCGGGTTCAACATTTTCATGCTATACCCCCCAAAGCATATTCTAATTATCGTATATAGCCAGGGTCGTCGTCATCACTATCCCAGAATGGATATGGATCCGCATAATCTCCATTTATAAGGATAGGACACCACCCAAAATCATTATAAAAAACAGATAGATCAGATATTTTGTAAATATCACCACCTACCCTATTTAAAGTCACCAACCCTGGTTCATAATGAGTATGCTCCCCCCTGCCCTTGCAAGAGTTCTTTTCTCAAATCTGTCTCTATCCCATTCATCTACTATACCTGTAGAAGCAGGCTCAACTACTGAAAAAATTAGTTCGAACTTATCTGAGATCTTAATCATACAAGGTATATCGTTTTGTTCAACAAGAGAACCAGTCAATAAATTTTCAGGAAAAAAACCTTTAACAGCATTAACTCACCCCTAAAAAACACTACAAGTCAATTATCATGAAATCATTAGTTGATTTGTATCTGTCTGATATATCTCTTGTGTCCAATGGAGTTAATTGGTATAAGAAAATCATTCTTTACTTGAATACGCAGTGAAATTATTCACTGTTCAATCTTATACCATCTATCTTAATCCATTGCATCACACCAAAGTTTCCTCAGATAACACGAAACAACTCGTCATCCCTAAATAATGAGAAACTTTCTATCTCACAGATAGATAATGGCTTCTCCTTTACAGTCCCATATCTAAGAACTCCAATTACTTCAACATCATCATCGTAACTGACGGTCCCTCCAACCCATCCACCTACAATATCATCTAACATACGTTCAAGATTTGGAAAATATATTTCCATGTGGTTTTTATTATCAAAACAAGCATCTCTTGGCACTAAATAAACACGCTCAGCATGAATAATCAACTTAGCATTTATTTTTATCTTACATCCTATAGATGTTGGCAATAAACCAAAAGCGTCTAGCAATTTTTTAACATCCTTCATTTTCCAATCCATCTCAAGTTAATAAAAAAATCCACACGATAAAATAAAATCGCCCCCACTTATTTCAAGATATATATCCGATTACGGCCCCCCCCCAAGACAACCTTGACTTTAACTCATCAGGAACTATTTTAAATAACAATTTAATGTACTCTACATTCTGGGTGTAATTGGGGGATATCTCATCACTGCATTTTTCAAAATAGTACTTTGCTTGGTTATTTAAAAACCAAATGTCATGTTCCACAAAATCAAAATCCAGAATACTTTTTGATAAGTTATGTATAAGTTCAACATCAAAATAACAGGACCTGTCTCTTGCCCTTAGCCAAGCATTCTGTAACTGAACATTTCTTATATAAGGTAAAACAAGGTCAAATATCTTCTTATATATCTCTTGCTTTGTCATCTTTATCACTACATTATCGCCTATTCATAGACAAGCATAACTTACAGCCATAACAGGGGGAATCATTTTATTGACATGTGGTTCCGTAGAGCCTCTGAACTGATTATTTCGGAGAACACATTCAGCAGACTGTTGGTGGACACAAAATACTTCCGGTCCGAGAGATTAAGCACTCTTAGATAATCACCACCGATCTCTCAAATATGCCGGGCAGTTGAGGCGAAACGGAGAGGCTAATCGATAAAACTGATCTTCCCGGAAAAAGGTACAAGAACAAGAATACTGATTTTAATGACCATCCTCTTTAAAAATATCATGCCAATTTATTTCCTCTCTATCTCTTGGCTCATAGTGCCTGCTTAAGTCTATCAAACGCCACAATCCGTTATCTTCAACAAATAATTCCCTTACTTTCAAGTATGGCTTTTCCATTTCATCTAAAAATAGCACCCCTTTTATTTTCGCATAATGAAATAACCTTGATGAACCACCGCCATATAAACTAACATTATTCTCAAGATTATCACTCAACCCATGGTTTTCAATTTTCAAAAAAGGGGGTTTTAAATAATCACTTCCATAGTCCTTATCAATCAAAATTAAATTACCATCTGAATGATAGATAATATATCCATTAACATATACCTCTTTATAATTAGAGAAATTATCAACTACTTCTCTGACAGTCATCATTTTAATATAATCCCATTGTAATTCTTAATCCTGTTAAGAACAGTATCCTGCCAGCGTACTGACCATCCTATGCAGTTGCATCAACCTATCATACTGCGCCGCCACTTCATCCCAGCTTTTTTGTTTGCTTCAGCTATGGCTGTGATGGCCGCATCGCGGGTGATGTTACATCCATCATGGAGCTTGCATTGGCAGCATCCTGCGGATACAGGTCGTTGTAGATCAGTACGTGTAGATTGGGAATTGAGACGAAATACAGTATCTGAGCTAATACACATTAGTTATCAGAATCGAATAATTAGAATCATCGCCACTTTTCCATTAACCTAACTAAGTATCCAATGAATACGCTTTAACAAAGTCACTGTATACTTCATGTAGATGATAAAAATCTGCATCAGGCTCATTTTTTATCATTTGATACCTTTCCATTAATTTTTTAAAAAGCCCATCAGGTATCGGATGAGGATCTGACTCATTTTTCGCACAAAAAAATAAAACAGAGTATCCTTTAGAGATGGAACTGATAAACTCTCACTATACCTAATTATAAATGAAAACGCATACTGCCAATCACATTCCGACAGTAATAGATATGACAAACAAGCCGCTCTTAGGAAGTCATTATATAATATTTCCGACTCCAAAATTAACTTACAAAAGGCAAGTCCTTCACGCTCATTAATTAAGTAAAGTTTATTGAGATAATCAAACGCCTCTTTCTCAGGATCTTCAGATGACAATTCATTAACATAACCATTCGCTAGATAGCTGTTTAATCCATCAAATAGATCTTTGATGTTTGATTGGGTTGGATTCAACATCACTTAAATGCCCCCGTTTGTATAGTTGATAGCCGCTTTGAACCGTCAGGTAAAATCGTCCAAGTAGCATAAATTCTTACAGCATTACCCTAGCAGCCTGTACTTCACTGAATCCGGGATCACCAGCGCTGAAAAACAGTCGGTCACCATTGTGACCGATATACTCCAACTACGGTGATAATAAATGGAGGAAAGGGATTTAGGACTTAAAAGCAAAAATCCCCAACCAACTCAGCCGAGGTTTTATTTTATAAATCATCTTCCGAAATAATATTTATCGCCCCGCAGGCTTCAAATAACCATTTCAAAGCACCAGACATAAAAGGGGAGTCAATAGCAGTAACCTCGATTATAAAATGGCTATTACTCAACGGTGCATCGAATAACACCGCATCCCACCAAAACCATTCTCGCTCATCAGGTTCTAGCCAAGATAACCATGATGATAATGTCCATTTTTTATCATTAGAGGCCTCCTTAAGTTTTTCTTCATAAGATAATTCATCCCACCTTCTAGTTTGCTTTTTTCTTTCCGCTTCAGTCAGTTCTGGCAAACAGGCGTTAACAAACCGGGATGGAAGGACATTTGACCATTCATTAAGGGAAAGCCAGTTTTCGGTTGAATAATGATTTACAGTGATCAACACCTCTTTTGCCAGACCTAATACTGAAGGAACATCATCACAAGACACAATGAATCTGGCGATTCCAACACCAGTGGCTTTATCTGTTGATTGAGGAGGCTTTTTCAACCTATCCCTTTCCAATAAAATTTGCCGTAATTTCTCATCACTTACTTGCATCTTTTCCTGTCCCCTGAATGATTACTATAGCCTCTCAGGAACAATCACTACCTCCATAGGAGGTGGTTTAGGGCTGACAAAAGAGCCTGGCTGTTAAGCCAGGCTCTTTATCAGTAAAAATCTTCTCGTTCAAAGATAATACCCGTGGGGAAAACGTCGTCCTTCTCGAAGTACACTGAATTTTCTTTTCCATGAATTACCACAGAGTAACCATAGACAATATCCTCTTCTTCGCTAATTCCAATAACTACTCCTTTGCATTTTGCATACTTGTCATTTTTAGCATCTTCTTTAACTTCGACTTCCTGATAAAAAGCTATTTTCATGGCGATCACTTGCGCGTAATTTTTCCATCCCGGAATAGAGCTATGTTGTTTTGTCCAAACTACCGATATCGATGACTGGCTAAAGCGTTACCCCAGCGGCCTTAAGTTTGCCGAGTAATAACACACTCACCCCCGGCCTGCGCTGGTTTTTTGTTTTCGCGCGGGTGGCCTGGGCGTGGCTCTGACCGGGTGGTTTTGTCATACCGTCGGCATGACGGTCATGACGAAACATTTCCTGTCCGACTAACACAACTGCGCAAAACCGCAGAGTTGACACAACTGGCACTGGCTGACAACACTTCCATTCACGTTAACCAGATACGCTGTTATGGAACGCTGTCTGCACAGCCCACCTGAGACACCCAGATAAAGCTGGCTAAGCTACAGATTTTTATATCGTTCAGGAAGATATTCTTTATTTTCTATTGCTTTTAGCAACTCAAGTAAGCTATTTCGATACCAAGATAATTCTTCTTTACTCTCACACTCTGTTTCTTGATTTATTTGTTCATCAGAACAATTATTCAGCATAAAATTTAAACAATCAGCCAATACTGTAACTTCTCCTTCCGATAACCTCACATCAAGTAAAGTGACACAAGAAATAAACTTCGTCTCTAATAATTCCATCCTCCACCACCTTACATAATCATAAAATTTATCTTTAAAATTAGACAATTCATCATTGGTTGCCCTATGCCAGCGCCCTGAGTTAATTCGCTACGCTGTATTTTTATTAGATTTTTCAATCATCTGAGCACCGATATCCAACATCAGGAGCGAAGCTATTAAGCCGTTCTCTTTTTCAGTAAAAATCGTCTTGGGTTAGCTGCTTCCCAGTTGGGATAATTTCATCTTTATCAAAAGATAAAAGATACTCCTCATCATAAAGTTTTATTGAGTACCCGTATAGTATACCGCCTTCTTCGCTCCCCCCCATAACACCGCCTTTTTTACCTATATATTTCTTGTTTTTTTCTTTGCAATTAGGAGATATCCTCACCTCCTGATAGAAACCAATCTTTTTTTCCATAAATATACTCCCATTACTTATACATAATTTTTCCATGTCCGTAGAGAAATACAAAATCGGCACCACTTGCATCAGGATCAACACGTTCCAATTTCCCGCCCATAGTATTTTGCAATTCGGTGGCGGCTGAACCTTCTGCAAGCTTGTTCTTGCCAGCATGGGGGTCATATTTCAGTCGGTTGACTTCGCCAAGGTTAACCGCCGCTCCCGTATGAGCTACCGAACCGGCAATTTCATCACTGGCTTTGTTGATTAACTTAGAAGCAGTTTCAATATCTCCTGCTTTTAACGCCTTTTCCGCCATCTTAAGCATCTTGCCTGCAGCGTCATCTAAGACTGGCATCAACCCTACTGCGGCGGCAAGATAATTCAGTGTACTCTGTGCTAATTAGGCCATGTACAGCCCGCAGGGTCAGCCGGAATACGCGTTTAATCACCAGAACGGCAGTGCTGGCAAGGTCAGAATAGCGCTGAGGTCTTCCGCGTGCTGAAGGCGGGGCTGTGCCACACCACGCCTTAATTGTTTCGTCGTCCAGCCAGAAAGTCATGGAGCCACGGTTGATAAGCGCTTTGTTATAGGTGTGCCAGTTGGTGATGCTGAACTTCTGCTTTGCCACGGGACTGCCTGCGTTGTCAGGGAATGCGTGCTCTGCTCCTTCAACTCAGCAAAAGTTCGATTTATTCAACAAAGCCTATATAGTTTCGTTTTATTTAAAAATATCATTCCAATCCATATTATTTTCATTATCATTTTTTGCATTGAGATTTATATCAATCCAAATATTATCATTTTCAAGAGATAATTCACTTAAATACAACTTATTTTCGTTAAACTCGATATTGGTCAATATATAACACAAGGCTCTGGCAGGATGAAATAACAATGGGCCACCCCCATTAAAAAGTAATCTCCCATCCAGTTTTAGACAATCAAGCAGGCCTTTATTTTCTATTGGAAATTTTGGTGAATTCATATAGTCATCACGGCCATCCCAATCAATCAAATAAAAATCATGCCCGACACTAACCAACCACCCAGTTATCATAAGTGGGGGGTTAGTTACATTGAGACTCATCAACTGACTTACATTCATCATTTTATGATAACTCCGTTTCCAGTCATCTTGCCGTATAAGAAATCAGTTCTAATCCCAAGCGGACCATTAAAAGTATCTCTTATCATATAATAACCTACTCCATTAATTTCCTTATATGCATCTACAACAATGAAATAACCTGAACCACCAGAGGAAATCGCTATTATTGATGGTGTATTTTGTGAACTCAACTCTTTGAGTTGATTTGGTGTTAATGTGGCAATAACATTATTACCAACCCCATTCTTAGATAGCACAGCACTCATTTCAGTAATATTAACACCTATTGGCCGAATATTATCAAATTGACTGACAACTGAATCCAAGAAACGAATAAATGAATGCGCCCACACAGCAGGAGAAGAGAGTCCTTAAAGGTATATTGCGCTAAGACAGCGAGTTTACAGCAGCGAAGCGACATCGCCGCCGCATCCCCTCCAGGGTCGCTTGCTGTTTTAATACCGGCCAGTTGTGATTGAAAACGCCAGCAGTTCCACCTGATACCCTGTAGTAGAAAAATAACATTCAATAGTGAAAAATTATTATCGAAAAATACAATGAACAGCCAAAAACACCATGACTCTTATTATAGAAGGAGTGATGTTTCACTCCTTTTTAGTTATTTAACATTAACTATTATATGCTTTTCTACCGAACCATCCCAAATGATATTTACATTCAACTTCATCCCCCCCCACCAACGAACTTGACTATTCGCCGCCGTAATATCTTTTATCGCCATTCCTCCATTAGTAGGATATATATCATAGTCATGCCCAACTTCAGGGATAAATGAAGCTGAACGTGTAGCAATTATCTGAGTGTATTGAGATCTAAACGTTTCTTCTTGATAGGTTATCTTTATATGTTGATTAGCTTTAATTACATACTCAAGAGAGTCCATACCTTGCATTGCCGTTGAGGGAGGAGCCATCCCTGGAATTCTCTTGTTATAGGTTGACTTTATTCCTATAAAGTTCACACCGGCCGTTAATGTTCTCGCATCTATAACTTTGTAACACCCATTTGATTTTTCATGAACTTCCAACGTTAACGGAGGGAGATAATTTTTTACTCGGATACGCGAAGAGTCACTCCCCTCGTAGTCAGACATAGATTTGGTTGTACTAATCGAGCATCCCACAGAAAATAAAACAGGAATAATTGCTATAAATTTTCTCATACAAATTATTATCTCCAGAAAAAATATTATTAATAATAACCTAACAAAAATTGCGTGGCCTCAGTCACCCATCAGACCAAAAAATCGCTAGCAGAGCTTTGCACGAGTATAAAACCAGTGATAGCCACACCGGTAAGTAAATAGCCCCAACAACAGTTTTCTTTCAAGAACCACCAACGCTCATTTTTAACATTGGTCAACCCGTTATTATCACAGTTGAATTCGTGCGGCTGGTGATTAAAGCGGAACTCGGAGTCAGCCTGGTAAAAACAGCGATCACGGCACAAGGCCGGGATCGTTTCAATAACTCTATTGCTGATAGCGCTCATCTTGCTGAACGAGAGGTTCTATTTCCTCCTCCCATATGCGTTTTTGGTATAGCTGCCATTCTGTTAGTTCAGTACGCCTTTTTATACAATCCCGAATATTTTTTACCGCAAGATTAAAGTCTTCACGACTCAGATCAGTAAAACTGATCTGATCAAGGACTAAAACCTCCATTATTTTTTCATATATTATTGGATAGCTACTTTGTAGAGCATCATTGAATAAATCCTCTAACGCATCCGAAGCTCTCCTGTTAAGGGTAACATGCAAATCTTTTCCTTCTGGATAGCCAATAAAAATAGTTGCACCCATGACTCACCTCATTATAATTACTTTTTGTTGCTGTGTATCCGGTAGTGTCTTAATGAAATCAGTAAATAACTTCTGATTACTTGGTGACAACACGCTAAAATCAACAGGAACAATATCAGCTTTATTTAAATGATCCAATATTTGTTGCTGCCCAGCGGGTAACTTACCTGGAGATCTTACAACGGTCATATTCTTTTCAAAAAATTTATTTATTCCATCAACTTCCTTTTGGGATAAATTCTTAGTTGTATACATAAAATCAACTGTTTTCCCCGCATTGGAGCCACTACTGATAATAAAGTCAGCTGTTTTACCACCTGTATCAGGAGCTCTTTCCAATGTCCCTAGCACGTTTTCCAACCTTGCAGCCGCCGCTGCCTCTGCTGGGTTATACTTTCCGTTACCATTTATATCTGGTGTATTTAAGCGCTGTTGGCCTTCCAGAGGAGTAGAATCCATTTTTACTTCATAAATACCATCTGCATTTTTAACAAGAGAATTTGCTGCCCCTGCGGCTAAGCTTTTGTTGCCCACCGCTATATCTTCCCCGAACTGCTTCACCAGCTCCTTGGACGCCACTATCGCACTGATGCCGCCATACAGATACATTCCACCGATATAAACCCCAGCCCGTGCTCTGGCTTCCTCTTCTGTATACCCGAACCTCATGAGAGCCTGGGTATACCCTTCCAGTACGTTAAATGCATCCTTCGCCAGGGGATCTGTCGAATTCAGCAGGCTCTGTATCTGTTGATACCCCGCCTGCGCTTCTTTCGGATTCAGGTAACTCAGGTTGGTATATGTATTCAGCGCCTCAAGGGCTTTATTTCTTTCCGCCTGACAATCACTTCCTTCTACCTGACACGCCTTTATCGCTGCAAGATCGCTTTCCAAATCCTTACGATTCAGCGCATCACGCTTTTGTTTTTCCTGCTCGGTCAGGTTCTCTTTGTGGTTGAGATACGTCTGAAGGCTCTTCTCCGTGCTGCTCAGGTAGTTATTCTCCACCGCCACCTGCGCCGACTGCGCCCCCTGCACCGCGTCCGCGCCGGTATTCCCCACCACGCCTGCCGCCAGGCCACCCGCTATCGTCGCCAGCGTGCTGATGTACTGCTTCTGCTCTTCGTTCAGCTCCGAGGGTTTCTTGCCCGGGTACAGCGCGTCCATCAGGGCGCGGGCCGCCAGTTCACCGCCCGCTTCACCCGCCGCCCCTGCCAGCGCGTTATTCCCGCTCGCCTGCGCCACCACCGCACCCAGCAACGCGTGCGCCAGCGTGTTCGCCGCCACGTCCGTGTTGCCTGCCGCATCCGTCGTCGCCCGGTGGATGGCTTCCGCCATATACGGCGCTGCCGCCCCCGTCAGCGCCTGCGCCATGTTCCCCGCCAGCACACCCTGCAGCGCCGCCGTCACCGCCTGAATGCCCTGACGTACCGCACCGCCCGTTCCGTACGGCGATGTCCGCATCGCCTCATCGTAGTACGACTGGTACAGCGCCTGCGTGATGTCATCCTGCGTTATCGCCTTGTTCGGGTTCGCCTGCGCCAGCTCGCTGCCCTTCGCCCGACGCTCCGCCGCCGATGCCGCGGCCACCTTATCGTTCGCCGCCTTCGTCGCTGCTATCGCCCCTTCCGTCGAGGCGATATCCAGCGCCTGCGCACCGATGTCCGACATCAGCTGCGCCTGCTGCAGTTTGCTTTCAACCTTCTCCTTGTCGAATATCGGGTTCAGCGCCCCACTGTTCGCCCCCGCCGTATCCCGGCTCAGCCCGCTCACATCCTGCTGCTGACCGGCCCTGTCACGGATTATCAGCGCGCCGTCGCTCACCGCCGCATAGGTCGTCCCTGATGAGGAGCCGCTCTGGTTCGCCCCCGCCAGCGCCAGACCGCCCAGGTTGCTCAGCATCTGCATCCCTATCGGGCCGCCGGTGCCCAATCCGCCCCCGCTGTGCGACGCGCTGTACTCCGCGTGGTTGTCGATATTGCTGAACCCCAGTGTCCCCGTATCCAGCCGGTTCTTCTCCGCCTCCGCCGTCGACGCTATCGCCCCGCCGTCCAGTTGCGTGTGGTTCCCCACCGTCACGTCAAAACCGCCCCGGCCCGCAAACAGCCCCGACTGCTCCTGCACACTCTCAAAGTTGCTGTTCACCCTGTCACGGCTGAAGCTGAAACTCGCGCCGCCACCCCCGCCGTAAATCGGTATCGTCACCCCGGCGCTCATGCTCTGCTGCTTGCTGTCGTAATGGTCGCTGTCCTGCTCGCTGCGTATCAGCAGGTCACGCCCCACCTGCGCGGTTATCGTCTCTGCATTGACCTGCGCGCCCTGCAGCGTGGTGTCACGACCGCTGTGCAGCACCGCCGCCCGCCCTGCTTCCAGCAGCGCTTCCGTGTGCGTCACCCCGTCGCCATGCTGGCTGCCCTTCGCCGCGTTCACGCTCGCACTCACGCTCAGCCCGAAGCTGCCCGAGGCACTCACCCCGAAGCTCACCCCGATACTGCCGCCCTGACTCTGGTTGCTCCCCTCGGTGTGCTGCGTGTTGGCCGACGACAGCAGCCGGATATCCCGCGACGCATCCAGCAGCAGGTCCTGACCCGCCTTCAGGGTGCTGCCCGCCACCGTGACGTCACCGTCCGTCGCCGTCACCGACAGGTTGTGACCCGCCGTCACGCTGCTGCCCTGCGCCGTGGTCTGCGTCTGCGCCTGCACCGATTTGGACGACTGGCTGCCGTACGACACGCTGACACCCACCGTCTGGCCGCCCTGTTGACCGCCTGCCCCTTCCGACTGCGCCTGCGCCAGCCGCGCCGCCTGCACACCCTGTGCCACGCTCAGCGCCGCCTTCGTCTGCTGCAGCGCCTTCACCCGGCCGTCCTGCGTCTCACGCGAGGACTGCGCCGTTTCCACCGCCGTGTTCAGCGCGCCGCCCACGCTACCGCTCAGCGCAATCGTCAGACCGCTCTGTTTCTGCTCTCGCGTTTCCTTCCTGTCCTGTCGATTCTCCAGCGACACCACGCTTACGTCACGCCCTTTCAGCGTCACGTCTTCACCCGCTATCAGCTCGCTGCCCGCCACACCCAGCGACCCGCCCGCGTTCAGCGTCAGCGACCCCGTGCTGCTGCCTACCGTACTGCCGCGATGTTGCTGCGCGCTCTCCGCCGTGGTGGTCTTCTGGCTGTTGCTGCCTATCGTAAACCCGATACCGCCGCTGCCCATCAGCCCGGAGTGTGTCTCCTCACGCAGGTGCGTCTGTGCATCCCGCTCCTGGGCTGCCGTTACCGTCAGGTTATTGCCCGCCGACAGGCTCACATCGCCGGTGCCTGCCACATCGCTGCCCGAGACCGTCAGGTCATGGCCTGCCGCCAGCGCCACCGTATTGCCACTCAGCACGCTCGCCGCCGCCGTCTGCCGGTCTACCGTATCCTGACGTACCGTGGTTATCTTGGAGGCAAAGCCATTGCTACCGGTGGTCTTGTGCCGCTCATCCAGCGTGGCGGTATCCGTTCCCTGCTGGATAGTCAGGTTGTTGCCCGCCGCCAGCATCAGACCGTTGCCCGCGCTCATCGAGGCGGCCGTCGCCGTCAGGTCACGGCCCGCGCTCATGTGGATATCGCCTTTGGCGTTTACTTCGCTGCCCTGTTCATTGCTGGCGCTTTGTGTGACCCGATTATCGCCGTTCCAGACGATATTATCCCGGCTGGCGGTAGTGACCGTCTTCAGGTTGATATCCCGCCCGGCCGCCACCGTGGTGGTGCCGTTCTCACCGCCGTTGGTCAGTTGCGCCGCCGTCAGGTTAACGTCACGCCCGGCCTGCAATACCAGTTTCCCGGCATCGTTTTGCACATACAGGCCGGCCACCCGGTCCAGCGCAGTACGGCTGAAATTGCCGTCGGCACTGGTGGCACTGCGGGTCGTGGTGGTGAGGGTGATATCCCGTCCCGCCTGCGCCGTCAGGCTGTCGTTGCCCGAAATCAGCCCACCGATGCTGGTAATATCGGTGCGCGCCTGCAACGCCAGATCATTGGCGTGGATCAACCCACCGGTGTTGTTAAGGTTCTCCGCCAGCAGGGTGGCGTTGCCTGCCGCCTGAATACGGCCGCTGTTGTTGATATCGCCATCAACACGAATATCCGCCGTGCGCCCGGCCAGCAGCGCACCGCTGCCGTCCAGATCACCGTCTTTCAGTCGGGCGTAAACCTGTGGTACCAGCACCGTCTGGGTGGTGCCGTCCGGCAACGTCACCGTCTGGTTGACCATCCACACCATGTCGCTGGTCAGTAACCGCATCTGTTCCGCTGTCAGCGCCACCCCCGGCGTCAGCCCGTATTGCTTGCCAAACGCAATACCGGCATCCATCAGTGCCTTGAACTGGGTGTCATCGTTGCTGTAACCGTTAAGGTAACGCTGCCCGGTTAACGAGACTATCTGCTCACGCACCAGCCGCTGTTCGTAGAACCCATCCCCCAGACGTTTGTGGACGCTGGTCGGGTCGCCGGTAAGCGCACTCAGCATGTAGTCTGAACTCAGCCAGGTCTTCTGGTTGGTGAAACGCGGGTCGGTTTCCACCAGATAACTGGCGTTACGGTCCGGGTTGGTATGGAACAGGCTGTTATCCGGCAGCCGGATGTCCGGCCCCACCAACCTGATGATAGCCGCGGGTTTACCACTTTCCGGCGCGGTACCCGACGTCACTTCGAAAACCTGGCCGGATGGCACTATCACCGGCTGATTGGGCAGCGCCTGCAACACGGCGGCATTCACGCCGGTTGCGCCCGCTACGCTACCGTTCACGCTGCTATCGCTGCGCCCCTGTAAGCCACGGTTGCTGGCCGCCGCCGTAAACGACTGTATCGCCCCCGGCTGCAAGGTGATCGACTGGATCTGCTCCGGCGGGGTATACGCCGCGCTATCTTGCCCTTGTTCGTCACGCCCTTTGTGACGAATACGCCAGAAGCTGGTGGCGGTACCGTTTTCAGTGATATGCCGCTCGCCGGGGACTTCCACGTTATTCAGTTGTCCGGCGTTGATCCCCAGGCCTGAACCGGCAATGATGCGGCTCTTGTCGTTCAGCACCATACCGGAGGTAATCAGCAGATTGCCGCCCGACAGTATCTGGCCAGGGTCGCTTTGGATGATGCGCGACTCTTCAATATGCCGGGTGAAATCATACCGGGTAAATTCTTCGTTGCTGCCGTCCGGCGTATCCAGGCTGTCAACTTCACCATGACCGATACTGATCTGGTCTGGGGTGTACATGGTGGTCGACCCAGCCATGCGGTACTGCTGCACCTGTTCATCCGACACCGGCACGATCGCGGTGGCAAAATGGTTATTGGTGTTATTGAGCGTGCCGACATTCAGCACCATGTCGCCTGCGGCTTCAATCGTCGCACTGCCGTTATTGATAACGCCGCCCTGACCGGTCGCCTGGTTCTGGCTATCCAGCGCGCCGCCTATCGCCATCGCCCCGCTGCTATAAATCAGAGCGTGCTCGTTGTTATTCAGCGCCCACATGCCAAGATCCAGCCGCTGGCGGGCGGCAATCACCGGTGCCACGCCATTCTGGTTGAGGTTATTGATAGTCCCGGCCTGTAGCGCCAGTGCATCACCGAAGATACGACCGGTCGACAGGTTATTGATCGTGGAAGCAGTGAGCAGCGTGTTGCTGCCATCCACCAGCCCGTAGTTGGTCAGCGTCTGACCAGCACTGAGCCGGGTGGTGGTCGCGCTGATCTCAGCTCCGTTCAGGTTTTCCAGATTCGTCGCACCCAGTTGCAGCGTTGACCCGGCCTGCATCAGTGCCGCATTACGCAGCAGCCCGTTGGTCTGGAAGGTCAGCGCATTACTGGCACGCACGCTGCCGGTGTTGATGAAGTCCTGTGTGAGCGACACCTGCATGTTGCCCAGCGACAGCAGGCGACCATCGCCGCTTAACTGATTGGCCGTCAACGTCAGTTGTTGTTGCGCCTGTATATCGCCATTGGTGTTCAGCAGGGTATCGGCCTGAATCTCACTGCTGCCCTGACTGGATAGCATGCCGTTGCTGTTATCCAGCGCGCCGCTGAGGGTGAGCGCCAGATCGCGGCTGGCGGTGATAGCACCGTTGCCGTTCTGCAACTGACCGGCGGTCACACTGACGTTGTTACCCAGAATCCCATTCTGGTTGCGTGTGCCCTGATTCAGTACAGACCCGGCCAGCAACGTGGCCTGCTGCCCGGCATGAATCAGCCCCAGGGTGTTATCGATCACCGCCTGCACCGCATCCAGCGTCAGGTTACCCACCGCCTGCAGGGTGCCGCTCTGGTTGCTGATGCCACCATCCGCGGTCACCGTCAGGTTCCCGTTGGTGATGATAGACCCGCCCTGTGAGTTATCGAGCGATGAACCGGCCAACGTCAGGTCACCGCCGGACTGGATCTGCCCACCGGCATTGAGGATGACATTGTTTGCCGCCGGTGCTGCCGCCAGCAGAGTCATGAACTGCCGGGCCGCGCTGCGCAAGGGGCGGGTATCCCAACTCAGCGACGTACCCGCCTGAATTTTACCGCCCTGATTGCTGACATCGGCCGTGCTCGCCTGCAAGGCCCCCAGTGCAGCCAGTTGTCCCTGCTGGTTATTGAGGCTACCGCTGTTTAACGTCAGGTTGCGGTTGGCTATCACCGCACCACCGAGGTTACTGAACACCCCGGTACGCAGTTGGATGTCCGACTGGCTGGTGATACCACCCTGGCTGCCACTGGCACCGTTGCTCAACGACTCGCCGTTGGTGTTTAACGACAGCAGACCACCGCTTTGTATCAACCCGGTATCGTTCTGTACTTGCAGGGTATCCATCGTCAGCGTGCCGGTCGCGCCAATCCGTCCGCCCTGATTATCCAGCGCGCCCAGCGTGAGCGCGGCATCCGCGCCGCTCACCAGCAAACCGTTGCGGTTATTCACATCACCGCTGTTTAAGGTGAACGCGCCCTGGCTGAGCAACGTTCCCTGAGTGTTAATCAAACCGCCTTGCTGCAAGTCGACATCCAGCACATTCGCCCGCACCAGACCGGCGGTATTGCTCATGCCGTTCGCCTGAATCTGCAGGCGCTTACCCGCCCCCAGTTTACCGCCGTCATTAAGCAACTGCTGCTGGCTGGTGATCAGCGCATCGCCGGAAACCGTGCTGAGCGTTCCTTGTCGGTTATCCAGTTGATCAGCCGTCAGCGTGAAATGACCCGCGCCCACATGCTGAATGCTGCCTTGCTGATTGTTGAGCTGCTGAGTTTGCAACGTCAGATCCTGCCCGTTGCTGGTAATCTGCCCACCACGGTTGTCGATGCCGCCGCGATGATTCAGTGTCAGGCTCTGACTACCGGTTTGGATGAGATTCCCTTTGCGGTTGGATAACCGGTCGGTACTCAGGTTCAGGGTATCCGCCTGCAATATGCCGCCGTCGTTGTTGATGCTGACCGGCGCATTCAGTGACAACAGGGTGTCCGACTGAATATTGGCACCACTGACTGAGACACTGCCTTGTCTGGCCGTGATCGCCACCTGTTTGCCGTAGGTCTGGCTACCGCCCAGATCCACATCGCTACCGGTCACAGTCAGTTGGCCCGCTGCCAGGTGCTTACCATTGCCCGTCAGGTTGCCGTCGGCATCCAGCGTTAGCGTGCCGCTGCCGGACAAGGTGCCGTCGGCACTCATACCACCGGCGATCGCACCCGACTGGCTATTGTTTATCGTACCGCCTTTGATGCGGGTGTGGCTGGCAGCGGCGATAACGCCACTGTTGCCGAGCTGGCCGCCTGCCGTGACGGACGTTTCGCCGCTGGCGTATACCTTGCCCTGATTGCTGATATCCTGACGTGAAGTCAGTTGGATATCCTGACTGGCATTGATTGTGCCGCTATTTTCGATACGCCCGTCAGCCGTCAGCGTCACACTGCCTGCCGAGGCACCGATATTCCCGGCGTTTCTCACGCCAACCCCTTTCTCGGTGCCAATCAGGCGGATTTTCCCGGCGTACATCCCGCCCAGTTGCGAGGCATCCAGCGCCAGTTGAGGTGAGGCGCTGCCGTCACGGGTCGCCTGAATGTTGTCATGGGCAGCGCTGACCTGATTGCTGCCGGTGGTGACCCGCAAATCGTTAGCCCAGATACCGGCGTTCACTTTCACGGAGCGAGCGATGATATCGGTGTAGTCCTGAGTGCGGCTGTCCAGCCCACCGCCCTGAATAATGATTTCACCTTGTCGCACGTCATAACCGGTCAGATTGCCGTCCTGCATCTGTGCCCGGCCGGTGGTGAGCGTCGCCCGATTAGCATTAATAAAACCGCAGCCATCACAGGTGATGCCCGCCGGGTTCGCGATAATCACCTGCGCACGGGTGCCTGCCACCTCCACATACCCACCCAGGCGGCTGGGGTTGCTGGAATTCACCTCATTGAGGATGACTTTGGCCTCACCCTGCGCCAGATAAGGGTTACGTTCAACCCAGCCACCCTGCTGCGTCTGGATACGTTCCCGCGAGTTATTGAGGATGGCACCTTTGCCATCCACATCAAACTGGCTGTAGGTATTGCGGGATACGCCGCCCGCGCTGGGCGTCTGGATATTAACCTGCGGCACCCCGTTGGCGGTGTTGACGATCACCGGTTGCTGATTAGCTGGCGCACCCGCGTCCGCCACTATTCCCGCCTGAGCAGGTGCCACAATAGACACGCAGCCGAGCGCGGTCAGCAGTGCAAAACCCAGCGGAGAAAGACGGGCCCACTGATGTGGCAAAAGGGTACCGGGTCGTGAGGAACGGCCGCCGCCACCTTGTCCTGATCGGGCAATATCCGCCACAACCATCAACATGCCGCGGCTTTTGTTGAAAATGATCCGGTAGAGCAATTTGTTCACAGCAAGATATCCTTATCGAATGCAAATCTCGGGGAGCGGTTCAGCTAAAGGGTGTTGTTGCAGCCAGTGATCGCGTGACTGACGTGATACCTGATCGCCATGGTGTACGAAGACGCGTTTGCCACGTCTGGCACCCTGATGGTCAAGCGAACGGAAGCAGTAATCCGGCAGTAAGGTGTGGCCGACCAGATGGCGCATGGCGCGAGAATGGCCGAAGGGCGCGATCCAATCGATGATCCACATGCGATCGCCACAGGCCCAGTCGTCCTGCGGCATCAGAATAGAGGGTTGGGTGAGGTAACGCCGTTCGGCTTCGGCATCCAGCCATGCCCAACTCATGAAAAAAATCGGCTGTTGCTGCTGACTGACCACCACGTATTGTTGGTGCTTGATAATCGGCAACAGTAGTGTCGATAACGCCTGTAAGGGCGCATCACGGTGCAGCGGCGAATGCATCCAGAGCCACACGGCGGCCCCCAAGATTTCTGCTTCGCTGCTTTCGCCGCCAATCAACGCTGGCGACTGAACGTCAAAATGGTCAATCTGCATCCTTGCTACGTCCTAATACTGCCAGTTGAGGGTAAATCCTACTGTTACCGGGCTGGTGTTGAATCCATCGGGTTTAGAGAGCGGGATACCGGCGAACAGGTCATAGTTAATGCTCTTAACCGCGCCACGCCAGCCCAGCACGCCCCCGGCCAGGTGGCGTCCCAGCAAGGTATCGCTGCCGCCGCCGTCCACCGCGCCATAATCCACGCCGAGATAGAGTGACTGCCCCGGCAACGGCGTCGTCCACACCAGTTCATTGCGAACCAGCCAGCCATCATCGGCATTCAGGGTGCGCTCGCCGTCAAATCCCCGCACCGTCCAGCGGTTGCCGATGGCAAATTGTTCCTGGGGGGTCAGCCGGGTCAGGCTGTGCTGCTGTTGGTATTGCAGGTTATAGGTGAAAGGTTGCGCCAACAGATGGAAAGGCACCTCCAGTTGCGTTGTCCACTGCACAATCTTCGACAACTCAGTACCTTCATCAAACGCCTCTTCCGGGGCCGGTAATGCGCCGAACCAACGGGTGCCGCGCTGGTAGCTGACCGCCATATCCAGCGTGGATTGCCCGATATAGTGACGATGCTGTAAACCAAGACGCCAGGCAGCACTGTTACGCCGCTGCACTTCCACTTCGGTGTCGTTGATGTAATTTCGTGTCTGGCGGGTGAGCAGCTCGTAGCTGACCGATGTTTTCTGCGTGGCATTGCGATGAATAACCCGCCGCAGGCTGGCGTTAAGATTCTGGCTGCGACCACTGTATTTATATTCCTGATTGATACCGGCGATCGTCTGGTGGTAGTCGTATCCGCTGGTGGTAATACCCGCCAGCCAATAGCCCCACGGCACCGAATAGTGCGCGGTATAGTTTTGGCTAGATTGGGCGCTACGCCATTGCAGATCGTGGGTTGCAGACACATAGAACATGTCACTGAGCGATAGCGGGTTATCCAGAAACAGCGTCATCCCGCCCTGATAACGGCCGGTACTGCGCGTACCCGAGTCATCCAGCGAGGTCGCCACACGCCAGTGACGGGACTGCTTCCAACTGATATCGACATCACTCTCACCCGGCTGCTCACCGGGGACAATCTGCATGTCGGCTTTCACCGTCGGCAAACGCTGCAAATTCTCCAGCCCTTGCTCGATATCACGCAGATTCAGTAGGTTATCTTCATGTGCTGGTAATGCGCTATAGAGCTGCACATAACTATCGCTCCCCGGCGTCAGAACCACGTGGCGAATAGTCCCCGCCACCAACGCCAGTTTGAGGGTACCGCTTTTCAGATCCTGCGCGGGTGCCAGTACACGTGATGTCACATAGCCATATTCAACCAGCCGGTTCTGTAACCGGCTCATCAACAGATTGATGCCCTTGACCCCAAGGCAGTGCCCACGGCCTGTATCTGCCAGACGCTGTAGCGGTAACCAGGATGGAAAGGAAGTCAGTCCGGTCAGTTCGACACGGTCGATATCAAAACACGGCTGCTCTGCGGGAAACCCGTTGCCAGAGACCTCTTCCAGCGAGGTCTGAAACCGGACATCCGGCGTTACCGGTGCCAGCTTTTTCTCCTGAGCCCGTAATCGTTCTTGCTGGCTAATAGATTGCTGCTCCAGCGGGGTGCCGGGTTCTGCAGCCGATGCTGAAAAACAATAAGAAATTGAAAATAAAAAGTAAAATTTAAGAAATAAGGGGAATTGCTTAAAACAGGCCGTATTGCGCCTTCTTCCCTGAAGATCGATGAACATAGCTATCCGTTTCGTCAAAAAACTGTAAAGAAACATACAATAATTTACGTTGCGGAGTTTACATAAACGCGTAAAAGAACAAAACAGGTTACTTAGTTGGATTTTTTATAAGCAGCTATTGATTAGCATTAAGAATATTTTAAGAAAGAAAGCGGAAGAGTCAGGCCCCCCGTGAATGGGGGGGCCGCAGCAGGACTAACGGCGTACCGCCGGGATCTGCTGAGTAATACAGTGGATATTGCCGCCGCCCAGCAGGATTTCGCGCGCCGGAACACCACTTATCAGGTAGTCGGGGAACATCTGTTGCAACAGCGCATGTGCCTCGCCGTCAGTACGTTCATCCAGCAGCGGATAAATCACCTGCTTGTTGCTGATCAGGAAATTGACGTATGAGCCCGCCAGCCGTGACCCGGCGTTACGTTCAATCGCGTTGCCTTCGGTCACGCCCGCCGCTTCTTCCGGGGTCGCGAAAAGCGGGCCGGGTGCCGGTAGTTTCCAAATTTTTAGCGACCGGCCCTGAGCATCCTTCGTCTGGGACAACACCTGATACGCCGCCTGAGAGCGGGCATACTGCGGGTCGGTTTCATCGTCCGTCCAGTGCAGCGCCACTTCGCCGGGGCGGATAAAACAGCACATGTTGTCGATATGGCCGTCGGTTTCGTCGTTATAGACGCCCTCTTCCAGCCAGATAAAGGCCGACACCCCGAGATAATCCCGCAGGTGCTGCTCAATCTGCGCTTTGCTCAGATGCGGATTGCGGTTCGGGTTTAACAGGCACTCGGCGGTGGTCAGCAGCGTGCCTTCACCATCGGTGTGGATCGAGCCACCTTCCAGAATCAACGGGGCGGCATAGCGCGCATCGCCGTGATAAGCCAGCACCTGCGCCGCCACCTTCTCGTCACGGCTCCAGTCTTCATACAGGCCGCCCAGTGCGCCACCCCAGGCGTTGAATTGCCAGTCGACACCACGACGCTCACCAGCCGCGTTCAACACCACGGTAGGCCCGGTGTCACGTACCCAGGCGTCATCGCTTTCCATTTCCACCAGCGTCACGCCAGTCGGCATCACGCTTTTAGCCAGCGCCATCTGGTCACGCGGCACGCCCATCACAACCGGTGTGGTTTGCGAAATAGCCGCAGCAACGGCAGCAAAGGTACGCTGGGCGGGAATCGCGTCGCCCTGCATGCGCCAGTTGTCGCGACGGTAGGGCCACAACATCCACACCGCGTCGTGCGGCGCCCATTCCGCTGGCATGGCGAAGCCGTCTTGCAACGGCGTGGTCAGCTCAGACATCACTTATCTCCAGGTCTTGCCGTCAGAGGTGCCGATAACACCGTACATGTCCGGACGGCGGTCACGGAACAAGCCCCAGGCAGCGCGCTGCGCTGCGATCGCTTCCAGATCGAACTCATGCACCAGCACTGTTTCGTCGGTCTTGTTGGCCTGCGCGACCAGCGCACCGGTTTGATCGGCAATGAACGACGAGCCATAGAACGTCATTTCCAGACCGTCGAGGTATTTACTGGCTTCGGTACCGATACGGTTAGACGCGATCACCGGGATCAGGTTGGCGGCAGCATGACCCTGCTGTACGCGGGTCCAGTGCGGCTGGCTGTCGATATCCGGATACGCCGGTTCAGAACCGATGGCGGTCGGGTAGAAAATCAACTCGGCCCCTTTGAGTGCCAGACAACGGGCGGTTTCCGGGAACCACTGATCCCAGCAGATGCCCACGCCCACTTTGGCGTAGCGGGTTTGCCACACTTTGAACCCGGTATCGCCCGGAATGAAGAACTGTTTTTCCTGATAGGCCGGGCCGTTAGGAATGTGGGTTTTTCGATACACGTCCAGTACGCTACCGTCAGCGTCAATCATGACCAGTGAGTTGTAGTAGGCGTTATTGGCGCGTTCGAAGAAACTCAGCGGCAGCACCACTTCCAACTCGGCCGCCAGCGCGGAAAAGTGTTTGATAAGCGGGCTGGTTTCCAATTCCTGCGCCAGCGCGTAATGCTCCGGGCTCTGGTCGATGCAGAAATAAGGCGCGGCAAACAGTTCCTGAATCAGAATGATTTGCGCCCCTTGAGCATGAGCCTGACGCACCAGCCTTTCGGCGTTTTCGATATTTTTTGGCAAATCCCAGGTGCAGGCCATCTGCGTGGCGGCAACGGTAACTTTTGTCATGCGAAAACCTCAATAATTTCTGTATGGGTGCTCATGCCTGCGCCACCAGCGCGTGGGAACAGCATGAGACGGGTAAAAGTGTAGATCAACAACTCACCCGACGCCCGGTGAACGCCGCAGGGCATCGACATTATGCCAGCGAATCATGACGGTGAGGATGGCGTTTCCCGGTTACCCGTTGCTGGCATACGCCTCGTTCATCGGGCCGTCGCCGTTTTCCGTTTCCCAATAAGAAATCCCGCCCAAAAGGGCGGGATTTGCTTGCTCAACCCGGCACGCCGGGTACACATCAGAACAGTTTCTTGGCGGTATTCAGCCAGTCGCCTTTGAACGGGCGCTTCATGTTCTCGATGGCGTCGATAATATCATGATGGACCAGTTTTTCATTCTGGATCCCGACGCAACGGCCGCCATAGCCTTGCTGCAACAGCTCAATGGAGTACGCGCCCATGCGGGAAGCCAGGATGCGGTCATACGCCACCGGTGAACCACCACGCTGGATGTGGCCCAACACCGTAGCACGGGTTTCGCGCCCGGTTTCCGTTTCAATATAGTGTGCCAGTTCATCCACATCACACACCAGTTCGGTAATGGCGACGATGGCGTGTTTCTTCCCTTTGGCGATACCGGCTTTAATCTCTTCCACCAGGTCTTCTTTTTTGAAGTCGACTTCCGGCAGCACGATGAATTCACAGCCACCGGCAATCGCCGCCGCCAGCGTCAGGTCGCCACAGTGACGCCCCATCACTTCCACGATGGAAATACGCTGGTGGGAAGACGAGGTATCGCGCAGGCGGTCAATCGCTTCCACCACGGTTTCCAGCGCGGTGAAATAACCGATGGTGTAATCGGTGCCTGCCACGTCATTGTCGATGGTGCCCGGCAGGCCGATGCAGGGGAAGCCCATCTCGGTCAAGCGCTTAGCCCCCATGTAGGAACCGTCACCCCCGATCACCACCAGCGCGTCCAGATCATGCTTTCTCATGTTTTCCACGCACACCTGACGCACCGCTTCCTCACGGAACGCCGGGAAACGGGCTGAACCCAGGAACGTGCCGCCACGGTTGATCACGTCAGACACGCTATAGCGGTCCAACTGCGCCATGCGATCTTCATACAAGCCCAGATAGCCGTCATAAATACCGTATACTTCCAGGTTTTCCGCTAACGCGGCACGCACCACACCACGAATGGCCGCATTCATCCCCGGCGCATCGCCACCGCTCGTCAGTACTCCGATTCTTTTAATCATGACAACCTCTGGATTTGTAGATGTAAATTCGCAGATTCTTCTATCTCAAGGCTCACAGGACAAAGCCTAACCGTTTTATCGACATAGTATAACAAATACACCCAGCTGAATTGATTCAGGTCAGTCTCTTCGTCCACGAAAAATCTATCGCAGATCACATTTTTACAACACATCATGGCCCGGATAAAACCCGACCCGCTACAGTTCCCAGCGCCCACGCTGCTCCTGCGGCACCACCGAGACAGGATCCTGATGAATGATAACGTCTGAACCGGGGAAGCGTTTGAGCAATGCCTGCTCTAGTTCGTCTGCAATCTGGTGTGACTCCACCAACGGCAGGTTATCCGCCATTTCCAGATGCAGCTGGATAAAACGGGTCGGGCCTGAGCGGCGGGTCCGTAACTGATGCGCACCACTTACCCCCGGCCATGAAGACACGATATTGACGATTTCCTGTCGCTCGTCATCGGGCAGGGCTCTGTCCAGCAGGACCTGAATCGCATCGTAGGCCATACGCAGCGCGCTGCTCAGAATATAAATGCCTATCCCCAGCGCGAAGACCGCATCCGCCCAGTTGATACCTTTCCAGCTTAGTACCAACGACAGCAAAATGGCACCATTCATCAGGACATCAGACTGGTAATGCAGCATGTCTGCTCGCACCGCCTGACTATGTGTTCTGCGGATAACCCAACGCTGGAAGCTCACCAGAAAGCCCGTTGCCACCAGCGCAATCACGGTCACCCACATCCCCAGTTCAGCCCCTTGTAGCGGCTGTGGGTTCATCAGATGCTGAGCACCGGTCAATAACAGAAACAGCGCCGAGCCGGCAATGAACATACTCTGCGCCAGCGCAGCCAATGACTCGGCTTTGCCATGCCCGAACGTATGTTCCGTATCAGCGGGTTGCAGGGAATAACGAACGACCAACAGGTTGACCAGCGACGCCGCGATATCCACTAACGAATCCACCAGTGATGCCAGCAAGCTGACCGAACCGGTGTACCACCAGGCGTACACCTTCATACCAAACAGCGATAACGCCATACCGGTAGCCAGAAAAGCAGCGGTCGTCACCAGACGTGCGTAATGAGAATTCATACACTATTCCATTCAAGCGAGGGAGTCAGTATACCGAATTCCAGCAGGGAAAAACCGTGACACTTTATGTCAGTATTTGGGGTCACCCGCGCTTTTCCGGGGAATGCCACCCCACTGACATCAATACAGTGCCTCATGGCGACGCACGGATAACCTGCCTACGATGGTTCTCCGTGCCGCCAGACGTTCTCCGGCTCAGGGTTTGCGCAACATTTTCTGCAACCGTTCCTGCTCCCAGCGCAACCAGCGATCCCGCAGCCAGAAAATCCGTGCCGCCCGAACCAGCAGCGCGCCGCCCCATGCCAGCAGCGGCCAGATAAACCAATACGTTTGCGGGTTGACCCACAGATTGATGACCACCAGCACGATGTTCACCGGCACAAACAGCAACAGACTGCGCCAGAAACGGCTTTCCTGCTCAACCTGTGTTCTGGCCTGCGAAATGCGTAACGCCAGCGAGTCGCCACTCGCCGCCTGCTCGCTGTCTTCTGGCATCAACGTCGTCACATTGACGCCAAACGCCGCCGCAATGGCGCTGAGCGTTTCCAGGCTGGCACGCTCTCCGTTTTCAATCCGCTGAATGGTTCTGACGCTCAACGCCGACAGTTCGGCCAGTTGTTCCTGAGACCAGGCACGGGCAAGGCGCTGTGATTTGATCGTGTTCATGATGCACTCCTGTTGAATGAAAACCCGATGCAAGCCTGCGTTAGCGCCGTGAAAAACACCACGACAGTAACCTGACACCAACCCGACAGCCACCTGACACGCCACACAAGCCGCGCCATGGTTCGCTTTTTCGCAGCAGGCATGGACATCGCTGATGGTGATGAGGAGAATAGTGACGACCAGATAGACATCGGGAAATCGTATGAAACGGCGACCAGCTTCACGCCTGCTGATTCTCAACCCTGAACAACGGGTGTTGCTATTTCTGTTCCATCATACTCAGGATGCCCTTGCCGGACAGCGTTATTGGGCAACGCCAGGCGGGGCGGTAGAAAACGGAGAAACGTTTGAGCAAGCAGCGGTACGAGAGCTGTGGGAAGAGACCGGTATCCGTCGTCAGGATCCCGGCCCGTGTATTGCGACGTGTACCTTTACCATGGCGATGCCTGATGGAGACACCGTGATTGCCGATGAACGGTTTTTTGTCATCCCTATCACCGACAGTACTCTCCACACTGGCAACTGGACGGCGCATGAACAGGAAGTGATGCGAGACCATCACTGGTGGAGCCGCGATGAACTTCTCGCCACACAGGATAAGGTCTACCCGGAACAGCTAGTTGAAATGCTGTGGCCGGGCAGAGCTTGTCTGGTTACGCCGCGGGAGGAGCAGGCCAGGTGATATCGGGTGCGCTCTGCGCATCAATGGCGTCAACCTGTTTCATGTACTCACGCCAGCGCACTAAACGGCTTTTATCATCATCAGAAATCACGCCCAGCAGAAGATCGGTCTGCCAGTTTGCTATCATTTTTTGTGCTTCTGACAATAGCTGCGTTTTCCGTAGCGTAGCGTCCGCAATATATTCATCCCGGCTTTTTTCAGGTGGCGTAAATACACCGTCAGAATACAGATAACCGACACCGACACGTTCTGATGAAATATCGATTAGTGCGCCATTCTGCGGCTTCCAGTCAGACTCAATATCGCTATCCCAGACCACAGTATTAATCACCACGCCGTTTTCGATTAACGCGTATATTTTACTCATGCTGAATACTCCACAATCATAATGACGCCATTACCACCATTACCGCCTTTAGCACTGGCTCCTGCGGGTACCGTATATCCGCCACTACCGCCAGCGCCATCCACACCATCAAATCCGCCTGTAGGCGCATTTGATGCAATCGGTGGTACACCAAATGAAAAAACAGAATCACCGCCCGCACCGGATTCATAGCCACTATTGAGAAACATCGCAGGTGTCCCTGAGCCACCAAAACCTGCGACAAGATTCCCACCAGATGCAACTCCACCAGCACCGTTACCAATCAAGACGGACATACCGATTGCAATCGCAATACCGTTAGCACCTCTTGTCCCCCCGCTCGCCGTCATTAACGTTCCAAATTTCGTCGCGCCGCCAAAACCCGGCTCATATGTCGCGTCTACACCGCCTATACCGCCCGCACCGACCTCCAGATAGATCAATGCAGGAACGTCACCTTTACGGTAAAAAGATCGTGCCCAGCCGCCCGCACCACCGCCGGAACCTGCCGAGTGATAATTTTGTGGGGACGCCGCCGCCGCACCGCCACCGCCACCTGCACCACAGATGGTGACATCAATAGCAGACACATCATCGGGCCATTGATAATTCTGGCTTGAGGTGATTTTTTTTATGCGCAGGATGCGGCCTGCAAAACGATTTTCTAAGCCCAGGTTTTTGACAAATTGAGTCGGGTCCTGAATATCAGCACCGTTCTGATTTTTATCCATTTTTCCTGATAGCCCGGCAGCAACGAATTCTGTCGTCGCCAGCTTTTGACTACTATCACCGGCTATTGGTGTCGGCGCTGTGGGACTGCCAGTAAACGCAGGGCTTTCAATCGGTGCATACTGCTTATGCGGGTCAACGGCAGCGACATGATCAGCCAGCAAGGTATCGGCATAGCGCCGTGTCGCCAGCGCCACCGTTGGGTCAAATTTCAGCGTTATTGCATCAGTACGGCTGACAATCAGGATCATGCGCACCGTCTGCACCCGGCCCGATCCTTCCTTCAATTCCGGTTTATAGGTTTCCGGGCAGTTACCGAGCGCAATCAAGTCGCCATCAACATCGTACAACCCGATTTCACGCAGCCAGAATCCCCCTTCGTTTTCCGGGATCACTTGCTCGGCAATCATCTGGCTGGTGTTGTCCGGGTCAACCGTTAGCGAGTTGATCACCCCACGTCGCTTTTCATTGACCAATTTGGTTTGCAGCGGATCGGGGGTGGGGAGTACACCGTTGCCATCCCCCACGCCCATTTGGGCCAGTTCCAGCGCTTTTCCTGCGGCTATCGCCGCTGCCAGCTTTTTCTCACCCACCTGGGTGAGCAAGGTAAAATATTTCGTTCCCATCGTTTCTCTCATCAGCATGAATGTAAAGGAAAAGGTCAGGCAGTGGTCGGGGAGAATCCGCACACGGCAAGCGTGCGCCGTCCTGTCTGCCGTCTGACAACCATTATGCTGATGGCCCGTCAAATCACCCGCTCATACGGATGTGGCAGCAATGGCACAACATCATCATCACTACAAGGCCGGTAACAGGAACGAGCGATAAGACCCTGGAGGGATAAAGCATTCGAATGGGGTAGCAAAAAACAACCCGTTCGGAATAACAACGCCGCGTTATTCCGAACGGGTGTAGCGTCTCATCAGTGTGATGGTGGGGTCGGCCAGTCGATGTCCGGTGTATGACTCAAATCGACGCGACTTAACTGCACCAGATAGATTTTCCAGCTTTTAAGCGCCTCGGTTTCCTGCTCAGTGGCGATGTCCAGTTCCTGCGCATAGGTCAGCTCGCGAATGCGGTCATGTGCTATCTGGCGACGGGCGTCATACTCCTGTCGGGCCGATTGCGCCAGGCTTGCCTGATAGGCCGCCGTATCCGTTACCCATTGCGCCCCCTCCCAACGGTCAAAGGCACTGGCAGGCGGCAGCAGGGTGAGGTTTGCGGGCAACGCACCCAGCTCACTCACCACCTGTGGCTGACGGGTCTGCGTGTCATAAGCGGTCCGCCCACGTAAATCAGGCACCCATTCCCACTGCAGGCCGTCAGATGAACGCCGTAGCGCCTGCCCTTCCACCGCTGGCTGCGGCGGCTCATCGGCGTAGCTATAGGCGGGAATCCCGGTACCAACCATCAGGTATTCGTCGCTGTAACCATCGTACTCACGGGTGAGCACATCCACGTGGTACACCCGCAACCAGCCTGCCTGAGTGGCCAGCCCGTCTGCCGCCAGCACTGCACGCACGTCCTGCGTCGATATCGTCATTACGCGGCCCTCACGATGTAGTTAAAGGCAATATTGCGAGGACGGTTTTCTGCTGCGGTTGGAACAACACGTGACGCATCAAAGCGAGCACCCGCCGGTCCTTTGTAGCTGCCAAGACTGTCAGCTATTCCAACATCACCGAATTCGTCAGCAGAGATTGCACCCGACGCCGCAACAGTCGTTAATGACAAAGGAGTTGACGTGCTAACGCCAATATAAAGAGAACCAACGATATTCCTGATCGCATCGCCTTGCAGTGAAAGCAGTCCCCTACCACTATCTATCCCCCTCCCATCATCCCAGCCACGAATAAATTCACCGCGCAAATCCGGCAGCACACCGGACGGGTAGACCTGTGCCAGCCGGGGATAAACGCTTTTATCAAACGACTGGCCGTTACATTTCAACCAGCCCGTCGGAGCGGTCGCCTGCGGCCAGGGTTGTGGAATACCCACAAACTCATTGATCAGCAGGTACTGTGAATGCGGGTTAGGCTCAGCAAGATGCCCCGCCAGCAGTGTATCGGCATAACGCCGTGTCGCCAGCGCCACCGTCGGGTCAAATTTCAGCGTTATTGCATCGGTACGGCTGACGATCAGGATCATGCGCACGGTCTGAATTCGGCCCGACCCTTCCTTCAGTTCCGGTTTATAGGTTTCCGGGCAATTCGCCACCGCAATCAGATTACCGGCCACATCATAAAGCCCAATCTCGCGCAGCCAGAAACCTCCTTCATTTTCGGGGATCACCTGCTCGGCAATAACCTGACCAGGGTTATCCGGGTCCACACTCAGGGAATTAATTACCGCCCGGCGTTTTTCATTCACCAATGTGGTCTGCGTCGGGTCCGGCGTCGGGAATACACCACCGCCATCCCCCACCCCCATCTGGGTGATTTCCAGTGGTTTTCCGGTTGAGATTGCTTGTGCTAATTTCGCCTCACCGATACGGGTGAGAATCGTAAAATATTTGGTTCCCATCGTTTATCTCGTCTGAATAAATTTAAAATAGAGTCAGCGGCAAAAGTATTGCCGTAATACCAGAGTCGAATGTTCGTTCTGCGTTCTCACAACCATTATGCGAAAACACTAAAATAATTACCTGTTGATGGCGTTGTTTCTGCTATGGCACAACAGATGGGATAAACAGACCTCTCCATCGCCAGAATTTAAAAGAAAAATAGAAATATTAATTAAATAAGACATAAGTACTGAATAATATTTTTATTACTCGGTGTTACGCTGCTCTTACAATGTAACTAAAAGCAATATTACGTGGACGAGAGACCCCAATATATCCTTGAGATCCCGTCCCCCATGTACTAGAAGCACCAATAGCCCGTGCACGAAAATTCATTATCGCCGCAACAGGGTTATCCCAGTTCAGTGATTCTCGAGAATTACATGAGAAGTTAACAACATTATCTGGTGGATTAATTATTTCCTGGAGCATATAAGAACCTTCCTGCCAGCTACTTAATTGGCGACCACTATCCACACCTCTCCCATCATCCCAACCACGAATAAACTCACCACGCAAATCCGGCAATACGCCTGACGAGTAGACCTGTGCCAGCCGTGGATACACGTTTTTATCAAACGCCTGACCGTTGCATTTGAGCCAGCCCGAAGGCACGTTAGCCTGCGGCCAGGGCAGTGGAATACCCACGATGTCATTAATATCCAGTTTTAGTTTGATGTTGTTGTCGGTTTTATCTGACAGCGCATTCACCGCCCCCGCCACAAACGCCGTCGTTGCCAGTTGTGTTGTGGTCGTTCCTGCCACTGCGGTCGGCGCGGTGGGAGTCCCCGTCAATGCCGGGCTTTCAATGGGCGCATACTGCTTGTGCGGATTCGCCTCACTCACGTGGCTGGTCATCAGCGTGTCGGCGTAGGCCTTCACCTCAATGGCTTTGTCATCAACCGACTGGCGGGTTGCCAGCACCACTGACGGGTCCACTTTCAGGGTAACGGCGCTGGCATTGCTAACCACCAGAATCATACGCACGGTTTGCACGCGACCCGAGCCTTCCTGCAATTGCGGTTTGTAGGTGTCCGGGCAGTTGGCGACCGCGATCAAATCCCCATCCGCATCATATAACCCGATCTCACGCAGCCAGAACCCACCCTCATTCTCCGGGATCACCTGTTCGGCAATAATTTGGTTTGGGCTATTAGGATCCACTCTCAACGCATTCAATACTGCCCGGCGTTTTTCATTAATTAATGCCGTCTGTGCCGGGTCAGGCGTTGTCGGGTTACCGCCCCCATCGCCTATCCCCATGTGGGTAATATTCAGCATTTTTCCAGATGCTGCAGCATTCGCCAGTTTCGCCCTTCCCACCTGGGTGAGCAATGTCATGTATTTCACCGTCATACCATTTTCCTTTCAGGTCAGCTTAATCCGTCATATGGCATCGCAATCCGTAGCGCGAAGACTGCCGTCTGTTTTTGCAAGCCATTTCATTTTGTTGTTGCCTCTGACAACATTATGCAAAGAGACGGCAGGCAAATCGTCTGGCTGGCGTTGTATCGGCTATGGCACAACAACACGGGTGAAAAAAACCCGCCATCAAGGCGGGAAAAATAAAAAGACGATGAGAAAAACTAAAAAGAAAAATACGGTTATTTATTTTCGGGTAATAATGGCCATTCAATAGTGACGGGAAACCCCGCCTGTTCAGGAATCTTGCGCAGTGCTTCCCGATATGTACGCCAGACCTGCTGATCTACTGGGGCATCAGGCGCTTGTGTCCAGTCACTGGTAGCCAACAAGCTATCTCGTTGACGCCGCGCAGCCTCCGCCAACTGCGTTTGCGATGGGGATGCGGGTGTAACCGCTATCGGTTTTTGGGTTGATTCATCAAACACAATAGCGTTACCAAGAGCCTGTTGGCTTAATAAGTCCTGATAATCATCATCACTGATTTCAATAGCATCATCAGGAACATTAACACCGTGAATTTCACGGCTATAAAAACCATTAAACGATTTAGAGTAAAACATATTACACCTCAATTCCCTATTGCAATAAACTGATATGAGATACCCGAAGAGAACTCAACGGAACCGCCATTACGGACAAAGGCGCCATACCCTTTCAGCATTTCTTTTGTGCTATTACTTTGCCCATACACTGTCACCCCCGTATAATTCCAGCCAACAGAGTTATTTTCCGTAACAACGACGGAGAAGATATTATTAGGATAGGCAATAGGGAATGACTGGTTGATAACCCCGGCACCTAACGTTACCCCTGTCCCCCATTGCATAATAATGCCGGACGGTAAAATTTGATAACCATTCAACCCTGCACCAACAACGCCCACGCCACCAATCGCACGCCACTGTGGCCCCGTGGAAAGGAATTTTATATTCGTCCCACTTTTAACCGTCATCGTATTTGAGCCAGATGGGTTATTAGGCCCCAGAATATTCACCCCTGCCCCAGAAATCGTCACCGCTCCATTGGATCCATTATTAAACTCAATAACCCCACCAACGCAAAGGGACGCGTTCGGTAACGTAATCGTAATACCTGCCACTTGGGCTTCAATAAAGCAGCCAAACGCATCACCGGTTAACACCTGGCTTTCTTTGACACCCAATACCGACCTCATATTACCCAAGGCTCTTTGCACAAACGCGGTGGTCGCAATGCTGCTATCGGCATCAAATAGCGGTGGCGTTGGTGCCGTGGGATTACCGGTAAATTCCGGGCTTTCAATCGGTGCATATTGCTTGTGTGGATTCGCGTTGGCGATGTGTTTCGCCATCAGATCATCGGCGTAGGCCTTCACCTCAATCGCCTTGTCATCAACCGACTGGCGGGTTGCCAGCACTACCGATGGGTCTACTTTCAGGGTAACCGCACTGGTGTTACTGACCACCAGAATCATACGCACGGTTTGCACGCGACCCGAGCCTTCCTGCAACAGTGGTTTATAGGTGTCCGGGCAGTTGGCGACCGCGATCAAATCCCCATCCGCATCGTATAACCCGATTTCACGCAGCCAGAACCCACCTTCATTTTCTGGGATCACCTGTTCGGCAATAATCTGGTTTGGATTATTAGGATCCACTCTCAGTGCATTCAATGCCGCCCGGCGCTTTTCATTAATTAATGCCGTCTGAGTCGGGTAAGGTGTTGTCGGGTTACCGCCACCATCCCCCACCCCCATATGGGTAATATTCAGCATTTTTCCTAATGCCGTGGCATTCGCCAGTTTCGCCGCCCCCACCTGGGTGAGCAATGTCATGTATTTCACCGTCATACCATTTTCCTTTTGCATCGTCTTAAATCGTTATCTGATATCGCAATCATCACAGCGGAAATCGCTATCTGTGTTTGCAAGCCATTCCATGTTGTTGTTGCCTCTGACAACATTATGCAAAGGGATGGGGGGTAAATCGTCTGATGGGCGTTGTATCTGCTATGGCACAACAACGCAGATAGAAATAAACCCGCCATTAAGGCGGGTAGGAGAAGAGAGATATATTCAGTCAATCCAGTTCAAATAGAATAATCAATGCATTTTTATCACCAGAAGATATTTACTACAGTGGGAAAACATCTCTCGTTTATGCTGCTCTCACGATGTAGTTAAAGGCGATATTTCGGGGGCGAGTCATCCCCCAATAACTCGGCCCCACAGAAGTTTGTATATTAGTCGTGCTGAGAAAGTAAAATGTCCGTGGTGTCGAATCAGGAATATCGACGTCTGATTGCTGAAGTACACCAATGCCATGTACCGCAGGGTAATCACCATTATCACCGGTAATATGTGACCCAGATTGATACGCTAGTAGCGCACGCCCTGCATCTACCCCGCGCCCATCATCCCAGCCGCGAATAAACTCACCACGCAAATCCGGCAATACTCCCGACGGGTAAACCTGTGCCAGCCGAGGATACAAGTTTTTATCAAATGCCTGGCCGTTGCATTTGAGCCAGCCCGAAGGCACGCTAGCCTGCGGCCAGGGCAGTGGAATGCCGGTTAGCTCAGCTACAGAAATAGCCCCAATATCCGCAGGTGACGGCTTGAATCCGGTGGTATAAATCTGCTCCCAGTCATTCTCAAAACCCTTGTTATCGCGTGATGTGCGATAACTCAGCCCCCGGTTACCATAATGCGCGGCAAGCTGAAGCGCAGTACAACTGGACGAAGAACCGTGGAAGTGCAGAACAGCCTCTGAATACGTCCCTAGATCTACCTTGTAAAACCCACTTTTGGCATCCCATGGCACGTCCCAGTTCGTGACGCTGCCGGTAAAATCGAGCGCGAACGCATTATCAGTGAGCGCATTATGCACAAATGCGGTTGTGGCCAACTGAGAGGAATTATTTCCGGAATTTATCGTTGGCGCAGTCGGTACCCCTGTCAGCGCCGGGCTTTCAATCGGTGCATACTGCTTGTGTGGATTTACAGCGGCAATGTGGGTCGCAAGTTGATTATCAACGTAAACCTTGACCTGAATCGCCTGCCCATCAACATATTGCCGACTCGCCAACACCACCGCTGGGTCAATTTTCAATGACACTGAGTCAGTCTGGCTGACAGCCAGAATCATACGCACCGTCTGTACACGACCTGAGCCTTCCTGCATCTGCGGTTTATAGGTTTCCGGGCAGTTGGCGACCGCGATCAAATCCCCATCCGCATCGTATAACCCGATTTCACGCAACCAGAACCCACCTTCATTCTCTGGAATTATCTGCTCGGCAATAATTTGGTTTGGATTAGCCGGATCCACGTTCAGGGTCGTTAATTCCGCCCGACGTTTTTCATTAATTAATGCCGTCTGAGCCAGATTAGGCGTTGTCGGGTTACCGCCGCCATCCCCTACTCCCATATGGGTAATATTCAGTATTTTCCCTAATGCCGTGGCATTCGCCAGTTTCGCTGCTCCCACCTGAGTGAGCAATGCTATATATTTTGCCGCCATACCATTTTCCTTCCAGGTTACCTTAAACAGTCACGTTGTATCGCCATAATACACAGCAAGAATCACCACCTGCTTTTTCAAGCCATTCCATGTTGTTGTTGCCTCTGACAACATTATGCAAAGAGATAGGGGGTAAATCGTCTGACAGGCGTTGTATCCGCTATGACACAACAGTGCTAATAAAAATAAACCCACCATGAAGGCGGGTAGGAGAAAGGTGAAATATTCAGTCAGTACATACTGAATAGAATACTCAACATGTCATTATTCTGAGAGGGTATTTATTTCATAAACAGAGTGTCTTTCGCTTATTATGCTGCTCTCACGATATAGTTAAAGGCGATATTGCGGGGGCGTACTGCTCTCCAGTACTCACCAGAAATCACAACTTGGCTCACACCACCGCTGGCAGGCATATAGATCACTCTTCCAACACCATCACCAATATCAACGTTACACTCAGACAAATTACCGATTGTCTGAACTGTCGGATCGACACCATTATCCCCCGTAATATGAGTCGCTCCTTGCATTGACAACAGCGCACGCCCCGCATCCACCCCGCGCCCATCATCCCAGCCACGAATAAACTCGCCACGCAAATCCGGTAACGTACCCGATGGATAAACTTGAGCCAACTTGGGATATAGGTTTTTATCGAAAGCCTGACCGTTACATTTAAGCCAACCAACGGGTACCGTAGCCTGCGGCCAGGGCAATGGAATACCTGCAATTTCATCAAGTGATAGGTTGGCACCTGAGACACGCCAATCGCCCCCTGTCGTCAGTAAGCGTACGTAAGTTCCGCTCTGCAATACGATACTGTCCGGCCCAGAAGGGGTCACTGAACCCACGATACCTTTCCCCGCCCCAGAGACCGAGAGCACACCGCCGCTAGCGTTACGCAGCTCAATTACCCCGCCTTGACATAGGGTTGCATCAGGCAAGGTCAGTGTAATACCGGGCGAAAGGATTTCAATAAAGCGCCCAAACGCATCACGGGTCAGTGTGGTCGACTCTTTTATCTGGTATATACCCTGTAAATTCCCCAGTGATCTTTGCACAAACGCCGTAGTCGCAATACTGCTATCCGCATCAAATAAAGGCGGTGTCGGTGCAGTGGGGTTACCGGTAAAGACCGGGCTCTCAATCGGCGCATACTGCTTGTGTGGATTCACAGCAGCAATATGTGCGGCTAATCCATTGTCGGTATATGACTTAACCTCCGTGACTTTCGTATCGGTATACGCCAACGAAGATACGTCCTTGTCGTCGACATATTGCCGACTCGCCAACACGACCGCCGGGTCAATTTTCAATGACACCGCATCAACCTGGCTGACAGCCAGAATCATACGTACCGTCTGTACACGGCCAGAACCTTCCTGCAACTGCGGCTTATAGGTTTCCGGACAGTTAGCTACCGCAATCAAATTATCATCGTCATCGTACAAACCAATTTCCCGCAGCCAGAATCCACCCTCGTTTTCCGGGATCACCTGTTCGACAATAATCTGGTTCGCATTAGTGGGGTCGATACTCAACGAATTAATCGCAGCACGGCGTTTTTCATTCAACAGCGCAGTCTGGGAGGGATCCGGCGTGGGTAATATACCACCGCCATCGCCTACGCCCATCCGTGCGATCGCCAGTTGTTTTCCCTGCGCGATAGCATTAGCCAGCCTGGCGGCTCCCACCTGGGTAAGCAGAGCCGTATATTTCGTGCTCATAGTATGTCTCATCAGAATTAGCGATAAAGGGACCCATGCTCAGGCATGGAGCAAATACCGCCACACCTGTCGACATGCGCTTTTTCAAGCGATTTAAGCCTGTTGTGGCAGTACCGGGCATTATGCTGACAGGCCAACAAAAAAACGCCTGATAAAGGTTGGAACAGCGATAGCACAACAGCCCCTATTCCGATTATTAATGCGATAAACAACGGGGAGCTGGATGATGATTAGTAACATCATTAGCATGACAGAAATATCATTCACCCAGAGAATCGACAGGCTGGTTATAGCGTTAGTCAGCATGCATTATTATTTTTCGGATAGTTGATGAAACAACGTTAAGGAGATAAGTCATGAAGATGAATTTTTCATTTCTTTTACTGGGACTGATGGCTGTTAGCTCCAGTCAGGCAAGCTCGTTAACCACCGATAATAATGAACAAAAACTCGAAGTTGGCTTTGGTGCGCCGACTTACAAGCAAACGCTGCATTACCGTAAACTCTATGAAAAGAAACCCTTTCCCGATGCGGAAATATTTTATTATGACAACGGTATTTATAAAATAATTTCCCAGGGTGAAGAGCATTATGGCGTCTACGTCATGCAGGGAAACTTTCAAGATCAAACATACACCATCAGATATATCTCATTGCCTTCCGAAGATTGGGGGAAAAAGACCGCTTTTCACCAGTTAACCTTTATTAATGGGGATAAGGAAAAATACTTTATACAAAATGCGATTGTCGACACGGGAGAAGCTATCGCACAACAGAATGGCACCTTTACCCTGGCAGAAAACAACATCAGTAACCCCATCACCCAGAAATGGCGTCACAATTAGACCCCAGCCGCGCTATTGGTAATCGATGTATCAGCCTGTGTTAGTTAAAGGCAGAAGCGTTATTAGTTATTGTGCGCCAAAAAAAAGCCCTCCATCAAGGAGGGCTAAAAGACAGGGATGGTGTCTATGGCAAGGAAAACAGGTTACTTCTTTAACACACTACTCTCGGCACTACTCTCACTACTCGGAAAAACACGCATTACTCGGTACTATCATTCATTACTCAAAACTATCACTGCTCAGGGTTCTCATCCTGCCCCTGACGGGACAGTTGCAAATCCTGGCTGTTCGACCCGGAGGTCGGCATCTGCTGACGCACAGCCTGCATCGCCTGCTCATGCTTCTGGTTCAACACCGCTTTTTGCTCCGGCGTCAGCATGTTGTACATCTGATTACTCACCCGGGCGATTTCTACCTGACGCGCAATCTGCGCCTGTACCATTTTGGCGACCTGCGCCTGCACCGCCGGGGCGTCGAATTTTTCTGCCGTAACCAACCGATGCATGATTTCCACATCGTTCGCCTCATAAGTCGGCTGTTCGTGGCGCACTTGCCGCATCAGGTCACGCATTTGCTGACGCTGATGTTCCGTCAGCCTCACACCGTCGAACATACCTTGCTGACTCTCTTCACGTTTCGTGGCAGAGTCATCCCGATAACAGTTCCCCACTTGTGGGGTATTGCTTTCGGCAGAGGCATCACTGTCGACAGAAGAATGATGCTCAATCGCCATCACAGTGCCGGTGACCAGCATCAGCAGTGAAGTAAAAGATAACGTGATGATGGTGCCCCGCATCTCATGACTCCTCTGTGTTCACCGACATGTGTTCACGTACAGCTTATGTTTGCGTAAAGTGTGCCGTGTACTGTTTGGCTAATCGATGGGCTTAGTCTAAATGCCTTGCTGCAAACATGCGTCAGACGATGTAAAACTAAGTAAAGTCATGGAATAGCGGCGATCTATGGCGTATTTTGCCCGTGGAGGTAGGTAAATCATGAATAAAATCCTGTTGGTTGATGACGATCGCGAACTGACATCCCTGTTGCGGGAATTGCTCGAAATGGAAGGCTTTACCGTCGTTGTCGCCCATGATGGCGAACAGGCGTTAAGCGTGTTGGATGACTCGGTTGACCTGTTATTGCTGGATATCATGATGCCGAAGAAAAACGGCATCGACACACTCAAAGAAGTGCGCCAACGCTACCAGACGCCGGTAATCATGCTTACCGCCCGCGGCAGCGAATTGGACCGTGTTCTCGGCCTGGAATTGGGCGCAGACGATTACCTGCCGAAACCGTTTAATGACCGGGAGCTGATCGCCCGTATCCGCGCTATCCTGCGTCGTTCTAATTGGACCGATCAACAACAGGCCGGCGAAGCCAGTGCCCCCACTATCGAAGTGGACGCGCTACGGCTTAACCCCGGTCGTCAGGAAGCCAGCTTCGATAACGAAGTGCTGGATCTGACCGGTACGGAATTCACCCTACTCTACCTGCTGGCACAACGTCTGGGGCAGGTCGTCTCGCGTGAGCACCTCAGTCAGGAAGTGCTGGGTAAGCGCCTGACGCCGTTCGATCGCGCTATCGACATGCATATCTCCAACCTGCGACGTAAGCTGCCTGAGCGAAAAGATGGGCTGCCCTGGTTTAAAACCCTGCGTGGCAGAGGTTATCTGATGGTGTCTACCGCATGATTCAGGCCGCCATCGTATGATAAACAGCCTCACCGCCCGTATTTTCGCTATTTTCTGGCTGACGCTGGCACTGGTACTGATGTTGGTGCTGATGCTGCCGAAACTGGACTCACGGCAACTCACCCCGCTGCTGGAAAACGAACAGCGGCAGGGGTTGATGCTAGAGCAGCACATCGAGGCCGAGCTGGCGAGCGATCCCGCCAATGATTTGCTGTGGTGGCGTCGCTTGTTTCGCGTGATCGAAAAGTGGGCACCGCCGGGCCAGCGCCTGCTGCTGGTCACCAGTGAAGGGCGGGTGATAGGTGCTCAGCGTAACGAAATGCAGATGGTGCGTAATTTCATCGGCCAGTCCGACAGTGCGGATTTCCCGCAAAAGAAAAAATACGGTCGGCTGGAGTTGCTGGGGCCGTTTGCTGTACGCGATGGTGAAGACAGCTATCTAATGTACATGTTACGTCCCGCCAGCAGCCCGCAATCCGATTTTATCAACCTGCTGTTTGACCGCCCGCTGTTATTGCTGATAGTCACCATGCTCACCAGTTCGCCATTGTTGTTATGGCTGGCCTGGAGTCTGGCGAAACCGGCACGCAAACTGAAAAACGCCGCCGATGATGTGGCGCGCGGCAACCTGAAACAGCACCCGGAGCTGGAGTCGGGCCCACAGGAATTCCGGGCGACCGGAGCCAGCTTTAACCAGATGATCAGCGCACTGGAGCGCATGGTCACCGCACAACAGCGCCTGTTATCCGATATCTCTCATGAGTTGCGCACACCGTTGACCCGGCTGCAACTGGCGACCGCGCTATTACGCCGTCGTCAGGGCGAAGGCAACGAACTCAACCGTATCGAAACTGAAACCCAGCGTCTCGACGGTATGATCAACGACTTGCTGGTGCTCTCCCGCAACCAGCATAAGAATGAACTGTTACGCGAAGAGCTACAGGCGGATGAGCTGTGGAACGATGTGCTGGACGACGCCCGCTTTGAAGCCGAACAGATGGGCAAAACTCTGGAGGTGTTATCACCACCGGGTCCGTGGCCGTTGTTCGGCAACCCTACCGCACTCGACAGTGCGCTGGAGAATGTGGTGCGCAACGCGTTGCGCTATTCGCACAGCCACATCGCGGTGTCGTTCTCGGTCGATGCGCAGGGCGTGACCATTGTCGTCGGTGACGATGGTCCTGGCGTCAGCGCAGAAGATCGGGAGCAAATTTTCCGCCCGTTCTATCGTACTGACGAAGCCCGTGACCGGGAATCTGGCGGTACTGGTCTGGGGCTGGCTATCGTCGAAACGGCACTGACCCAACATCGTGGCTGGGCCAAAGCTGACGAAAGCCCGCTGGGCGGTTTACAGCTCACACTCTGGTTACCGCTCTACCAGCGTTAGGATGTTTTGTCGCCTGAGCCGTCTCAAGGGCGCATCAAGATTAGGTGGAGAAGAGTGGGTGGAGAAGAGTAGGAACTCAGCTCCGGTGTGTGACGGTTTTTGGGCGCGGTGTAGCGCGCCCGTTGTCACATCCAGACCGTCAACCAATTGAGTTTTTCCTGTGGTCGGGTAGAGTGTAGACCAGTGCCACAGGCCCTGACTTGCCAACAAACCAGACCGCCCGCTGGCCATGCTGTTTGTCCCTTCAGTCATGCATGAACCTACACATGTTTGATGGATACGTTCTTGATGTTGCCTGACACCCTGCACAGGAAAAGGACATGAAAGGATTAGCCTTATTGGCTGGATTCATTGCCACTCTGGTACAAATGTCAGCGTATGCCTCCGGTGATGGGGTATGCGGTTTTTCCGATGCTGATTGCGGTATGCCCGCGCTTCCTTACCTTTTGCCGGATAACGACACCCGTACCAATCTCATGCTGCTGCAAAGCAGCCATAATCATATTCCGCTGCCTATCCCACAGCCAGAGCCGGATCAAACCCGTTCCCGCGTCGACCCGTTCACCGCATACCGTGTGATGGGGCTCGATGCAGCCGAAGACAATGACGGCGGCACTGACGCCGACACCGCAGCCGATCCCAGTGCACCCTCAGATGATAAAGCCAACGACGAGAATGCGTCACTGCTGCAAAAAGCCGTTCAGTTACGTTTCCCCGATACCGAGTTGGACAAACTGCGCGATCTGACGCCCGTCGATCTGGATGGCCGCTGGATATCCAACGACCTAACCACACTTGAGCGTTTTTTCGACCTGCTACTGGCGGACAAGTCGCTGAGCGACGCCCAGCGTACCCAGCTAGCCCTGGTCAGGACGAGGATGTTATCCAGCGATTACATCCTGGATAACGCGACAACCGATCTGGCCGATGTGCCTGAAACAGGCCACGCTGGCGAGTTACGACGCTACCTCATCAGCGCCACCGCATTTTATGACGGACAATTGGATCAGGCGGACAAAGGCTTCCAACAGTTGTTGCAAGCCGACCAGCCGTGGGTAGCAGAAACCGCCCGTTATATGCTGATTCGAGTGTCGATTAATCAGGCGATGAAAGACGCGCAGGACGAATACAACATGTTCGACCCGCGCAAGATGGATAAGGTGGCCGGGCAACAGGCGGTGCAGCGTATCGATGACTACCTGAAACTGTACCCCAAAGGGAAATACACCGACTCCGCAGAAGGCCTGTACCGCCGGGCCGAATGGATCAGCGGTGATACCGTCGCGCTGGCCCGACGTTTTAGCAAAGCGCTGGCATCAGCCACCAGCGTGGAGCAACTGCAAACCATCGGTAACGAAATTGACAACAAACTGCTGGAAGACAGTCGCTTTGTGTCCTCCGCCGACACCCCTATTCTGATGCTGGTGCAGGACATCAAACGCCTGCGCAGCCCCGATGGTTGGATGACTTTACCCGCCCTGACGCAGGAAGAAATCACCCATCAGCAACCGTTGTTTGAAAAAGCCGGTATGCAGGACGCCTTTCACTACCTACAGGCGGCGTTTCAGTATTACCAATTGCGGGACGACGCGGCGGTACTCAAAACCCTGCCGATGACCACCGCAAAGGATATCTCTGATGTAACCGCCTTTAGCAGTCAGGTGCTGCGCGGGCTGGCGATGCAACGCCAGAAACAGTGGGATGACGCGGAAGCACACTGGCGTCACCTGCTGACGTTGAAAACCACCTACACCCAGCAGCAGTATCTGCAACTGGCGCTGGCACAAACGCTGGTGGATAGCGACCATCCTGAGCGGGTCTTCACCCCCGAAAGCCCGGTCAAAAACCTGCGTTTTCGCTCTGCCATTCTGAAAGTCAGCGCCGATGCCGATCTGCTGCACCGACAGACCGGCCCGCAACAAACGCCGGAAGAACGCGCCATCGCCCTGCACACACTGCTCACCAAACAGCTCACACACCGCGATTACGCCGGTTTCCTGAAAGACAGCGAATTGCTGAAAGTCATCGCACCGCTGAAAAGCACGGAAAACATGAGCTGGAATGAAGAAGATCTGACGCTGTTTAACTGGGACGGCAGCGACACTGAAGATGGGTATGAATGCCCCACCTTGCAGGAAACAGTCACGTCTCTGAGCCGCAACGCCAACGATGCCCACGCACTCAACTGCATGGGTGAATTCTTCCTGCGCACCGGTAACGGCGTGGGGTTCGATTGGGGTGAAAGCAACATGCTCAACGGCCTGACGGATGCCACCGATTATTATCCCGGCCAGGAGTTCAACCGTCTGGATAATTACATGCAAGTGATTGCCGACGCGAAAGCCCCAGCGGAAGACAAGAGCTACGCGCTCTACCGCGCTATTTATTGCTATGCGCCTAGTGGCTATAACGACTGCGGTTCGCAGGATATCAGCAAGGAAACCCGCAAAGCGTGGTTCCGACAGCTCAAAACCGAGTTTAAAGGTAGCCAATGGGCGCGACAGCTCAAATACTACTGGTAGTCCGTTGTACTGTTGTGCTGACAAGCCTGCTGTGCCTGAGTATCACTGCTTACGGTGCCACCGTTGACGCCGCCCGTTATCACGCGTTCTGGTTATGGGCGGCGGTACAGCCGCAACCGGTGCTCGCGCAGGCCGATACGCTTTACCTTCATCAGGGGGAAATCGCCCGCCGGAACGGCAAAACCGTCTTTCTGCGCCAGGGGATCCCGGTCAGCACGCTACCGGTCAAACACCTGTGGTTGTCGTTTCGGGTGTCTGAATTGCAGTTGGACAAATCGGGGTGGCAACGCCTGTTACATCTTCGGCAGCGTTGGGCCGCTGCTGGTAATCACCTTGATGGCATCCAGCTTGATTTCGACGCTAAAAGCTACCACCTGTCCCAGTACGTTGACTTTTTACAGGCGTTGCGCCAGCAATTGCCGCCCGATTGCCGGTTAAGCGTTACCGGGCTGCTGGATTGGGCCAAAACCGGCGACGTCCGACAGCTTAATCGCCTGAGCGGCGTGGTGGATGAAATCGTAGTGCAAACCTATCAAGGGCGACACACGGTGGAGAATTACACCGCGTATCTGCCTGCGCTGTTGCGCCTGACCTTGCCGTTCCGGCTCGGGCTGGTACAACACGGCAAGTGGGATGAACAGTGGCAGCGGCGGCTGGCATCATCGCCATTCTACCGGGGCGAAGTGGTGTTTCTACTTAACCCGACACCCGCGCGTCGTACCCCTATCCTTGCCTCTCATCAGTGGTGATCAGCTCTGCGATCCAGATGAGGTTCACGTGATTAAACCTTCAGTCAATTCACCTGCCTGTTGTTTCGAGCACACAGAAAACCACTTCCTCACTCCAAGGGTGTCGCCCCTGATCCCGCATTACTGAATAAATTATTGACAACGCTTACTCGTTCCAATGTACGGTTTTTAGTTTAATATTTTGAATAACGCTTTAATGGTACAGTTAAAAGACAAATAATCTTTTAACTGTGCAATGAACGAGATTTTCTTTCTAATCACTTTTTCAGTAAATCTGAAGGATACCTTCAACCAGAGGGGATTTTACTGTTTCACCATCCCGCTAATATTGACGCCATGATTTGCATTCAACTCAAGAAAACATAATGAAAATCTTGTCAGTCAGTTGTCGCGGTTCCGTACCTGTGGAGACCGCCATGTTATGGATGACGCGGGCGGGCCGTCTGGATGATTGATGATATGAAATCCAGACAGCAGCATGCGTCACGGGCCAAAAGCGAACAGACCAAAGAACGCATTCTGGAAGCAGCATCAGAAATAATCCGGGACGGCGGGCTACACGCCTGCACTCAACGGGCTATCGCCGCTGAGCTGAATATTTCACCCGGTACCATTACCTGGCATTTCAGAATTCTTGACGATCTGCACGATGCCGTTATCAGAAAGGCTGTTGAAAATTTTAAATCGCAGACGTTGAAGTGGTTCAGTGAGTGCCCACCGGACAAGCCCGAAGTTCAGTTAACCCGGTTTCTTTGCTGGACGATGCAGCAGCAAGCGCGGCTCCTGAGCGAATATGAACTTTTCGTTGCCGCCGTTGCACGACCCCGACTAAGAGAGAGTGCGATGGAATGGGTCCGAACGCACAGTATGATTCTGCAACAGCACTTCCGTATGAATGCGAAACAGGCGGATGCCGTAGTGGCTTATACCGATGCCTGGTTACTACGCAGCCTTCTCAGCAACGGCACTGAGAAGCCTGACGAACACATGACAGAGCGTGTCTTTCTTTCCATCATCCAGACGCCGTAATCGGATTGTTTTCCCATAAAAATTTTTAGAACTATGCCGGGCCTTTCACGGGTCAGGTCCGGCCGCGCCATTCTGGAAACAGAATAATCAAGTAGCCGCTTTATAACGGATTTATTTACCTTAAAAGAGGTTCATGCATGAAAAAGCAATTTAACTATCTGAACATAAGCACGCTGTCACTTCTGCTTATCGCAGGCGTTTCACATGCCGCCGTCTCGCCCGAGACACGTTCCCTTGACGAACTTTACCAACGCGCATTGCAAGAAGGCCACGAAGTCACCGTCTATGCTGGTGGCGACACGGCAGGTCAGCAGGATGGCATCAAAGCCGCGTTTGAAAAACGGTTTCCTGGCATGAAACTCAACGTCATCGTGGATTACAGCAAATTTCACGATGCACGTATTGATAACCAACTGGTGACCGGCACGCTGGTGCCTGATGTGGTTCAATTGCAAACGCTACAGGATTACCCGCGCTGGAAACAGGAAGGTGCGCTCCTGAACTATAAGCCCAGGGGATGGGACCAGATTTATCCGACGTTCAAGGATCAAGACGGTGCATGGACAGGTGTTTTTGTGGACGCGTTCTCAAATGTCGTTAACACAAAATCCCTGCCTGAAAAGGAGTGGCCAAGAGAAGCTAACGATTATTTAAATCCATCACTTAAAGGAAAAATTGTCGTTACCTGGCCAAACGACGATGATGCAGTTCTTTTCTGGTTTAAACAGGTCGTAGACAGATACGGCTGGGAATACGTTCAGAAATTTGTTGAGCAGAACCCGCAGTTAGTCAGAGGTACGCAAGCGCCTGCCGATGATGTCGAGAGCGGCAAGGCAGTAGCGACCTTCTCAACCGATGGCAGTCTGGTACCGGATGAAAAAGCACATTCGCGCTTCGTACTCCCGCAGCATGACCCCTTCGTATCCTGGGCTCAGCGGGCGGCCATCATGAAAGGTGCCAAACATCCTGACGCGGCCAAGCTCTATCTCAACTGGCTTACGGACAAAGAGACACAACAAAACACCTGGTACATGTGGTCCGTCAGAACAGATGTGACCCCACCAAAAGGCTATAAGCCTATCTGGGAGTACAAAAATACCAATCCTGATGCTTTTGCGAAATTCATGCAGGACAGAGGAGCCGTGGAACGCTTCCGCTCACAGATGACACTTTACTTCGGAGAAGTGAAAGGCGAGCCCTCACCTGGATGGTTAGGCTTACACCCACGCGAAGCCTTAGCGCATTAAAAACACACGCCTTTCGTGATGGATGGCTGTATCAACGCGGCAGTTAAACAGTCATCCATCCTGCATGCCATCGGGCGAAATAGCCTGTTTCTCGATGGCATGCGCAGTCAGTCAGCGGCGGCCGCCGAATCCATTCTGACGCCAGGCTTCGTAACTGATGATCGCCACCGAATTGGACAAATTCAGGCTACGGCAATTGGGTTCCATCGGAATACGGATGCGGTTTTCCGGTGCAAAACCATTGCGAATTTCATCCGGCAGACCGGCGGTTTCCGAGCCAAACAACAGCACATCACCCGGCTGATAGTCAGGCTCATCGTAAGGACGGCTGCCTTTGGTGGTACAGGCGAAAATCCGCTGCCCTGCCACGGCCTGCAAAAAATCCTGATAATTACGGTGACGGCTGACATTCGCCAGATCGTGATAGTCCAGCCCGGCGCGACGCAGCTTTTTTTCCTCGAAATCAAAACCCAAGGGTTCGATCAGGTGCAACGAGCAACCGTTGTTGGCCGCCAGACGGATAATATTGCCGGTGTTGGGAGCAATCTGCGGCTCATAGAGTGCAATATGAAACATGATAAAGTCAGGCACGAAAAAAGGTGGGCGTCAGTATATACCCAAAATAATTCAAGTTGCAGGAAGGCGGCAAGTGAGTGAAGCCCGATGAGCTTACTCTAGTAAGTGATTCGGGTGAACGAACGTAGCCAACACACCTGCAACTTGAAGTATGACGGGTATAGTCTATTCCCTGTCGATACCCCAGCAACGACCTGTGTAGCACATCGTCCGATCTGTCGGCGAAAACCAGACGTGGCCTTTATAAACCGCTAGAATAAAACCTGATAAGGCCGTCGTTTCCCCCGGAGGAGCTATGAGAATACTGCCTTCCCTGATGTGGCTGCTGAGCTTGCCGTTGCTGGCCCAGGCCGCTACACAACCTATCTCGCCCCAGCAACAGCAATTTGAAAACGGCATCAGCAGCCAGCAGCGGTTGTTGCAGCAGATGCAGCAAAACCAGCAGATGCAGCAGCAACTGTTAAATCAGGAAATCCAGCAGCGCAGCCGTGAACAACAGCAGCAGTTGCAACAGCAACTGGAGCAGAATCGCCAGCGTATTCAGCAATCCGCCCCCGGTAATACCAACCGCAGCTACTGATATCGTTGCGATCACCGAATAGGCGTCAGTGTCCGTCAAAAATCGCCTGACAGGCACTGACATGAGCAGGCCAGCGGCCTGAGTGTGTGTCAGACCCTCACGCCCATCAGCGTCAGGATCAACGGCGTGGTCACCCCCGCCAACGCGGTCGACATCAGCAGGCTGGCGGCAACCGGGCCACCCAATACATTAAACTGCCGGGACATCAGGTAGATATTCACACCCACCGCCATCGACCCCAGCAGCACCACCACACGGGTTTCCATCTCCGGCAGTCCTAATGCCAGCGCCAGCCCCCACACCACCAGCGGTTGTACCACCAGTTTGATAAGGCAGATAGCCATGCTAATTTGCCACCCGTCACGGATGCGGTACTCCGCCAGCCCCATCCCCAGCGCTATCAGCGACAGCGGGACGGCAATTTGCCCTAACATGCCTATCGGCTTGTCCACCACATCCGGCAGCGGCAAGCCTGTCAGACTGTAAAACGTGCCGGATAAAATACCGATGATCAGCGGGTTTTTCAGCACGCCGAGCGCCGTTTTGGTAAACCCCTGCATCGACAACGAACCGTTACGCGCCCACTCCACCGACACCGTCACCAGTGTCCATAAAATCAAGCCATTGAACACTAGCACCAGCGCCACGGACGGAACCGCCTGCGGCCCCAGCATCAGGGTGGCTATCGGCAGGCCAAGCATCACGTTGTTGGAGAAGATACCGCTGAGCGAAAACACCGAGCCGGAAACGCCATCCAGCCGGAATACCCGACTGGCCACCACCCGACCCAGAATGAACACCAGCAGACAACTGCCAAAAAAAGCGATGAGCAACCGGGCATCCACCGACGGTCGTTTGGAAAAGTCGCACATCATGCGAAATAGCATGGCGGGCAGCGCTACGGAAAAAACGAATTTACTCAGCGCATCGGTCACCGTGGACGACCAGTGGCCGAAACGGATCAAGGCATATCCCAGCGCAATCAGCACAAACAGCGGCAGAGAAAGAAAAATCTGGTGCCAAAGAGAAACAATAAACGTGGGCATCGCCCTTCCTTAATAAGGCGTTGTTCCCCAGGCGAAGGCTGATGGCAGGTCACGACGGTAAGGCATGACGCCTTACCGGGGAGCGGGCGACATAGCCCGAGGTCATACAGAAAACGCCTGACGAAACACGCCGATTTATGGGTCGGCGTTATGCGCTGTCAGGACAGACGATACCCGCCGACGTTAATTAAATTGCGGTCCAATCAAATCTATCCGGTCGGTACAGATACAGTCAACGCCCCACTGCAACAGGGTGCGCGCCCGATCGGGCTGATTGACGGTATACACCAGAATACGCAGCCCGGCGTCTTTCAACTCTCTGACGCGTGCTTCATCGAGCAGGCGGTGGTTGAGGTGAATCGAGACGCAGCCTAACCGTGTCGTCAGATTACGCCAGTCATCCTCCCACTCATCCAGCAGCAGACCACGCGGTAACTCCGGCACGGCCTGCTGTGCCGCTGCCAGCGCCTCGACCGAAAACGACGACAGCAGCGGCGCGACAGGGTGGTTGCGCCACAATTCGCGGGCGGCCAGCGCCACCACGCGGCCGGTCTGCTCATCACAGCCGGTGGTCGGTTTGATCTCGATATTGGCCGCCATACCGTACTGTTCGCAGCGTTTCGCCACTTCAGACAGCAACGGCAGGCGTTCACCCTGAAACTGGCTGCTGTACCAGCTACCGGCGTCCAACCCAACCAGTTTGTCCCACGGCAGCTCGCCCGCTACGCCCCAGCCGTTGCTGGTGCGCTCCAGCGTGTCGTCGTGCAACAAGAAGATGTGCCCGTCCTGCGACAGCTTGGCGTCGAACTCGATCATCTTGTGACCATGCTGCGCGCCAACATCAATCGCCGCCAGTGTGTTTTCCGGTGCCAGAGAACCACCGCCACGGTGGGCGACGATAGCAGGATAAAGCCAGTTCGGGGTCATGCTTCCATCCGTAATCCGCTTTGCGAATCAAATATATGCCAGGATACCGTCGGCAGAGTAAGCCACAGGGTTTCACCCACCGCCGGACAATGCTCGTGCGACAGGCGCACCACGATATTCTGCCCCGCCCATTTGCCGTGCGCCAGATTATCCGCACCCAGCAATTCCAGCGTGTCTACCACCAGCGGCACGCCACCGGCCTCGGCGGTGGACTGCACAATGTGCTCCGGGCGCATGCCCAGCGTCACCGAACGCCCTTGCCATTCCGGTTTCGCCACCGGCAACGGCAGCGAAAAATCCGCTGACAACTCGACCCGGCTACCGTCAGCGCTCACCTGCCCGGCCCACAAATTCATCGCAGGCGAGCCGATAAAACTGGCGACGAACAGCGATGCCGGTTTGCGGTAAATCTCTGCCGGTGCGCCGATCTGCTCCGCCACGCCTTTATTCATCACAATCACGCGATGAGCCAGCGTCATCGCCTCCACCTGATCGTGGGTGACATACAGGCTGGTGGTTTTCAATCGTTTGTGCAGTTGTTGCAGCTCAAGACGCATCTGCACACGCAGTTTGGCATCAAGGTTGGACAACGGCTCGTCGAACAGGAACACGGATGGTTCGCGCACAATGGCGCGCCCCATCGCCACGCGCTGGCGCTGGCCGCCAGACAGCTCGCGCGGTTTGCGCTGCAACAACGGCTGCAATTCCAGAATGCGCGCCGCTTCATCCACCCGCTGGCGAATCTGTTCTTTACCAAAGCCGCGAATTTTCAGGCCGTAGGCCATGTTGTCGTACACACTCATGTGCGGATAGAGCGCGTAATTCTGGAACACCATCGCAATACCGCGATCTTTGGGTTCCTTATCCGTCACGCGCTCATCGCCGATATAAATATCGCCGCTGGTGGTCTGTTCCAGACCGGCGACCATACGCAGCAGGGTCGATTTACCGCAGCCAGACGGCCCCACCATCACCACAAATTCGCCGTCCGCCACGTCGAGATCAATCGGTCGAATTACCTGATTTTTGCCGTCGTAGGATTTGGTGACGGCCTGAAGTTTTAAGCATGCCATAGGGTTTTATTTCTCACTATCAACCAGACCGCGAACAAACCAGCGTTGCATCAGCAACACCACCAACAGCGGCGGTAACATCGTCATCAGCATCGCCGCCATCACCTGATGCCAGGGGGTAGCGGTATCGCCGGTGGCGATCATGCTCTGGATACCGGCGACCGCCGTCCCCAAACGAGGGTCATTGATGATCAACAACGGCCACAGATACTGGTTCCAGCCGTAGATAAAGGTGATGACAAACAGCGCCGCCAGATTGGTTTTAGACAACGGCAGCACCATGTCGAAGAAAAAGCGCATGGGGCTGGCACCGTCGATACGCGCCGCCTCCAGCAGTTCGTCCGGCAGTGTCATAAAGAACTGGCGAAACAGAAACGTGGCGGTGGCCGATGCCATCACCGGCAGAGTCAACCCGACATAACTGTTGGTCATATTCAGGTGAGAAATCACCTCTACCGTCGGGAAAATACGCACTTCCACTGGCAACATCAGGGTGGAAAAGATCATCCAGAAGAACAGGTTACGGCACGGGAAACGGAAATAGACAATGGCGTAGGCTGACAGCATCGAGACGCTGATTTTGCCGACGGTGATCGTCAGCGCCATCACAAAGCTGTTAAACAGCATCAGCCCGAACGGCGCGCTGTTGTTGTCGCCCACGCCGTGCTGCCAGATATACACCATGTTTTCCCACAGGTGGCCGCCGGGGAGCAGTGACATCGGCACCTGTGACATTTGTTCCTGACTCATGGTGGCGGCGATAAACGCGACATACAGCGGGAACAGCACCACCACAATGGCGACGACCAGCATGGCGTGGCTGAAGACATCCAGCCCACGACGGTTCTCAATCATCCGGCTTGCGGTCATGGCAGACTGGCTCATTGATAATTCACCTTACGCTCGACAAAGCGGAACTGGATAACCGTCAACACGGTCACCACCAGCATCAGCACCACCGACTGCGCCGCCGAACTGGAGAGATCAAGACCGGCGAACCCTTCGCGGTAAATCTTGTAGATTAACGTGGTGGTCGCCTGTACCGGCCCGCCGCCAGTCGCGGCATCGATAACCGGGAAGGTATCGAAGAAGGCGTAGGTCAGGTTGACCACCAACAGGAAAAAACTCACCGGTGAAATCAGCGGCAGTACCAGATTGAAGAAACGGCGTACCGGCCCGGCACCATCAATCGCTGCCGCTTCAATCAACGAGCGGGGAATGGACTGTAACGCCGCGAGGAAAAACAGAAAGTTGTAGCTGATTTGCTTCCAGACCGATGCCAGCACCACCAGAAACATCGCCTGACCACTGTACTGCGCGTGGTTCCAGTCATAGCCCAACTGGTGCAATAACCAGGTAATCAGCCCCAGACCGGGGTTGAACAAAAACATCCACAGTACGGCCGCCACTGCGGGCGCAACCGCATAAGGCAGAATCAGCAACGTCTGGTATAAGCGGCTAAAACGCAGGGTGTAATCCACCAATGCGGCCAGAAATAGCGACAACACCAGCCCCGAGGCCGCCACCAAGAAGCTGAACAGCAGCGTGGTGTAAAACGAGCCAAGGTAATAGCTGTCGTGGAACAGATTAATGAAGTTCTCCAGCCCGACAAACTGGCTGGACAGGCCGAACGGGTCGACGCTCTGCACCGAATACCAGAGCGCCTGCCCGGCTGGCCAGAGGAAAAAAACCACCGTGATGGCCAGTTGCGGCAGCACCAGCAGGTAAGGCAACAGGCTGCGGCCAAAAACAGGACGGGAAGCACTCATGCACAAGGCTCTCAGAAAACAGAATTCTCAGAAAACAGGGTTCTCAGGAAAAAACAGGGGTGGCCGAATCCCTTCGGCCCGGAATGCGGTTACTTGTTCGCTTGTTCGAAGCGACGCAGCAGCACGTTGCCGCGTTCCACAGCGGCATCCAGCGCCTGCTGCGGGGTTTTCTTACCAGTCCAGACGCTTTCCAGCTCTTCGTCGACGATGGTGCGAATCTGCGGCATGTTGCCCAGACGCAGCCCTTTGGTAAACGGCAGCGGGTCTTTGTTCAGCATCTGACGGGTGGCGATATCCGCACCGGGGTTCTTGTCATAGAAACCCTGCTTTTTGGTCAGCTCGTAAGCGGCGGTGGTGATCGGCAGATAGCCGGTCTTCTGGTGCCACTCAGCGGCGATTTCCGGTGTAGACAGGAACTGCATGAATTCCGCCACGCCTTTGTAGGTCGCCGCGTCTTTGCCGCTCATCACCCACAGGCTGGCACCACCGATAATGGCGTTCTGCGGCGCGCCTTTCACATCGGCGTCATATGGCATCATCGCCACACCGTAGTTAAATTTGGCGTACTGACGAATATTCGCCAGCGAACCGGATGACGCGGTAGTCATCGCGCAATCGCCGTTATAGAACTTCTCGGTCGGCTCGTCTTTACGGCCGTAGTAGGTGAAGTCGCCTTTCTTGTTCATGTCTTCGAGCATTTGAATATGCTTGACCTGAATCGGCTTATTGAACTCCAGCACCGCATCAAGGCCGTCGAAGCCATTGTTTTTGGTGGCAATCGGCAGGCCGTGCCAAGCACTGAAGTTTTCAATCTGAATCCAGCCCTGCCAGCCGCTGGCGTAACCACACTTCATGCCTGCAGCGCGCAGTTTGGCGGTGTAATCAGCCATCTGCTGCCAGGTTTTCGGCGGCTGCTCGGGGTCCAGACCGGCCTTTTTGAAGGCATCTTTGTTGTAATACAGCACCGGCGTGGAGCTGTTAAACGGCTGAGACAGCAGGTGACCAGTTTTGGCATCGGAGTAGTAACCAGAAACGGTCGGCACGAAAATGCTCTCATCAAACGGCACGCCCGCGTCTTTGAATACCTGATAGACCGGCTTGATAGCCTTGCTGGCCATCATGGTCGCCGTACCGACTTCATACACCTGCAGGATAGCCGGGGCGTTACCGCTACGAAACGCGGCGATACCCGCTGCCAGGCTCTGCTCGTAGTTGCCTTTGTACACCGGAACGATTTTGACGTCGCTGTGTGTCTGGTTGAAGCGGTCAGCCAGAGAGTTCACGGTCTTGCCCAGTTCCCCTTCCATTGAATGCCAGAACTGGACTTCGGTGGCGGCCTGCGCCTGTGAGCTGGCGGCTAACGCCATAATGACGACGGCGGCAGTTTTACGGATAGCGTGCTGAAACATGCTGTCTCCTGAGATCATGGTGAGTACTGCTGTAAGTACGGATCGTTTGTCAGTACCGAGCGATTGCGAGTACGGATTCGTTGTTAGCGCCATGAGCGAAAAAGCGCGTTTTATATTCGGCAGGTAACATGACACGCGCAGATGACAGAAAAATAACCCCAATGTGACAACCAAATGACAAATGCATACGATTGCATTGGCGGAAAGGGGACGGGGGAAGGTCGAGAGGTCAGTAACCGAATTTTATTTTTTAATCAGTACGTTGTTGAGAATCATCACCGTAGCCATCAGCCCTGGTCGGCATGATCCCCATCACTGTTGAGCACAACAAACGACACCGTAAAACGTGAGCCGCCGCCAGCACGTCTGTGGCCTGAAAAATAGCAGCGACTCCTCATCACACAGGCCTTTCTCACCCGGCCACCATCACCGTTACCCCCATCTTGCCCAGTGCGTCTCTGGCGGCGACGGGTAGCCCGTTATCAGTAATGACGCTGTCGAATACCGTTATCGGCGTGGCAATCCAGGTGGCGATACGGCCATATTTAGAGGCATCGCTGAGCAGGATGCGTTTACTGCTGGCCTCGATAATTGCCCGTTTCACCGATACCTTGTCTTCGTTAGGGGTAGACAAGCCACGCAGGCTCCATGAGGAAGCAGAAACGAAAGCAATATCAATCATCAGGTTACGCAGAGCCAACGCCGCCCCCTCGCCAACACAGGAGCGATTTTCCCGGCACAGGGTGCCACCAGTGTGGATCATGCGGCACTGGCTGGATTCGATCAGCAACGCGGCAATGGCGAAATCATTGGTCACAATCAGTAAATCATCCCGCTCTGCCAACTGGCGCGCCAGCGACAACGTGGTGGTGCCCGCATCCAGGTAAATACAGCTGTTGTGCGGGATCTGCTGCGCTGCCAGCCGACCAATCGCCTCTTTCTGCTGGCTGAACATCACTGACTTGTCCTGATGAGAAGGCTCCATCGCCAACCGCTCCGGCGAACGTACCCCGCCAGACACGCTGAGCAGCAGTCCATCCTGTTCCAGCTTTTGCACATCCCGCCGCACCGTCATGTGCGATACGCCCAGCATGTCCGTCAGCTCACTGATGCTGACCACACCACGTTCAGTTATCAGTGACAAAATCTTTTGATGGCGTTCTACCGGTATCACTCCCTGCTCCTGTTAATTGCTGTGATAACTATTGTGATTTTACCCTGTGCCGAGCGCGATAATTATCATAAATTCACGTCGCAAACTATGCGCTCGCCGACATCCAGCGCCGATAGGGCATAACATTCCCTCTGTATGCCCACATCATGTCCATCACCCCGGCCGAACTCGTATTTTCCATTGGTGTTAATTTATGTGACATCAGTCACCGCATTACCGCTAACAAGCGCCTACATTTAACACATCACAACAAAATATCACTAAAATTAACAGAGAGCGATCTATGAACCCACAGACCCCCGCACAGTATGCTGTCGCCGTGATCGGCCTCGGCTCCATGGGATTTGGTGCCGCCGTCTCCTGTATCCGCGCCGGATTAACCACCTACGGCGTAGACATCAACCCGCACGCACTAGAGCGGCTGCGTCAGGAAGGCGCAGAACAAGCCGACAGCAGGATCGACCACTTTGCCGCACAGCTCGATGCGGTCGTGTTACTGGTGGTTAACGCCGCACAGGTCAACAGCATTCTGTTTGGCGAGGCCAGGGTCGCCGCAAAGCTAAAACCGGGCACCGCGGTCATGGTGTCTTCCACCATTTCAGCGCAGGACGCCAAACGCATTGCCGAACGACTGGCGGAACACCAATTACTGATGCTGGATGCGCCGGTGTCTGGCGGTGCTATCAAAGCCGCTGCCGGGGAGATGACGGTCATGGCGTCCGGTAGCCACGACGCATTTGAGAAGCTGGAGCCGGTGCTGAATGCCGTCGCGGGCAAGGTATACCGTATCGGAGAAGAGATTGGCCTTGGCGCGACAGTAAAAATCATCCACCAGTTGTTGGCGGGCGTACATATCGCCGCCGGTGCCGAAGCGATGGCGTTGGCCGCCCGCGCCGGTATCCCGCTGTCAGTGATGTATGACGTGGTGACCCACGCCGCGGGTAATTCCTGGATGTTCGAAAACCGCATGAAACACGTGGTAGAGGGTGACTACACGCCAAAATCTGCCGTCGATATCTTCGTCAAGGATCTGGGCCTGGTCACCGACACGGCCAAATCGTTGCACTTCCCGCTACCGCTGGCTTCCACCGCGTTCAACATGTTTACCGCCGCCAGCAACGCCGGTTTCGGCAAAGAAGATGACAGCGCGGTGATCAAGATTTTCAGTGGTATCGAACTGCCACAACAAGGATCGTCACAACAACGGGAGGACGCATGATTACCCTGGGCGTCATCGCAGATGATTTTACCGGTGCCACCGACATCGCCAGCTTTCTGGTGCAAAACGGCCTGTCGACGGTACAACTCAACGGTGTACCGTCGGCGGATTATCAGGTGCAGGCGCAGGCGGTGGTCATCAGCCTCAAGTCGCGATCCTGTCCGGTGCAGCAAGCCATCGACGATTCACTGAGCGCACTGTCGTGGTTACAGGCACAGCATTGTCAGCAGTTTTACTTCAAGTACTGCTCCACCTTCGACAGCACGGCAAACGGTAATATCGGCCCGGTAACCGACGCGCTACTGGACGCGCTGGGCGAGTCAATGACAGTGATTTCCCCGGCGCTGCCAGTCAATGGTCGCACCGTGTATCAGGGGCACCTGTTTGTGATGGATCAGTTGTTATCCGACTCCGGTATGCGCCATCACCCGGTGACACCCATGACCGACAGCAGCCTGCTACGACTGATGGAACGTCAGGCGCGCGGACGTTGTGGGCTGGTGCCTTATCGTGTGATGGAGCAAGGTAGCACCGCGGTGCAACAGCAACTGACGCAACTGCGTGAACAAGGCTGCCGCTACGCGGTGTTAGACACCCTAAACGAGCAGCATTTGCTGACGCAGGGCGAGGCGCTGCGAACGATGAAGTTGGTCACCGGTGGTTCCGGGCTGGCGATAGGACTGGCGCGCGTTTGGGCTGGTGCCGACTCACGCCCGGCGACGAAGGCGGGCGAGCCGCAACCCGGCCCGGCGGTGGTGCTTTCCGGTTCCTGCTCGGTGATGACCAACCAACAGGTGGCGTGCTATCGCCAGCAGGCGGCCAGTCAGGCGGTGGATGTCGCGCGCTGCCTGGCAAGCGAAGCCGGGTTGCAACGTTACGCCCGTGAACTCGCCGATTGGGCGATCGCCCATCGGAATGACACGCTGGCACCCCTGCTGTTCGCTACCGCTGAACCGCAGGCGCTGAGTGCTATTCAACACCAGTATGGTGCCGCCGCCAGCAGTCGCGCGGTAGAAACCCTGTTCGCCAGCGTGGCGGCACACTTGCAGGCTGCGGGTTTCCGCCGCTTTATCATCGCGGGTGGCGAAACCTCCAGCATCGTCGTACAAACGCTTGGTATTCGCGCCTTCCACATCGGCCCCACGATTTCACCCGGCGTACCGTGGGTCACCTCGGTGGATCACCCACTGTCGCTGGCACTCAAGTCTGGCAACTTTGGCGATGAAAACTTTTTTGCCCGCGCCCAGCATCCCTCGTCACCCTCAACGCGTTACTAATAGGAACTGAGTGCATGAGCGAACATATCACCTTAAGTGAACATATTACCTTAAGCGAACAACGGGCCCGCGAAGAGATGGTGCGGCTGGGTGCGTCGTTCTTTCAGCGCGGCTATGCCACCGGCTCGGCCGGTAATCTGTCGCTGCTGCTGGAAGACGGCAACCTGCTCGCCACCCCCACCGGCTCGTGTCTGGGGGAATTACAGGCTGAGCGCTTATCCAAAGTCAGCCTGAACGGCGAATGGTTATCTGGTGACAAACCGTCTAAAGAGGTGAGCTTTCACCGGGCACTGTATCTGAATAATCCCGACTGCCGCGCCGTGGTCCACTTGCACAGTGCTTACCTCACCGCGTTATCTTGTCTGGAAGGACTGAATACGCAGGATGTGATCCGACCGTTTACACCCTATGTCGTGATGCGGGTAGGCCCTGTGCCGCTGGTGCCCTATTACCGCCCTGGCGATGCCCGGCTGGGGGAAAACCTCGCCCGCCTGGCGCCGCATTACCGGGCATTTCTGCTGGCCAACCACGGGCCAGTTGTGACCGGCAAAGACCTGCGGGCCGCCGCAGACAATATGGAAGAGCTGGAAGAAACCGCCAGACTGATTTTTATTCTTGGTGACCGACGCATCCGTTATCTGACGGATGAAGAAATTGCCGAATTACGGAGTTAATCATGCCGAAATTTGCCGCCAATCTTTCTACGCTATTTACCGAACTGCCTTTTCTGGACCGTTTTCAGGCCGCTGCGCAGGCCGGGTTCAAGGCCGTTGAATTTCTGTTTCCCTATGACTATCCCGCCGACCTGCTGGCGGAGAAATTAAAGCAGCATGGACTGCAACAGATATTATTTAATACCGCGCCAGGCAACGTCGCCGCCGGAGAATGGGGCGTTACCGCACTGCCTGAGCGGGTAGATGACGCCCGTCGTGATATTCAGCTCGCGCTGGAATACGCCATCGCACTGCAGTGTCCGTCGGTACATATTATGGCAAGCGTGATACCCGAACATGCCGATATTCAGCGCTGCCAACAAACCTACATCGACAATATTCGCTACGCCGCGGATCTGTTTGCGCCCTACGGCATCACCGTGATGTTGGAAGCGTTAAATCCTGGCCTCAAACCACGCTATCTCCTCGCCAGCCAATATCAGACGCTGGAGATGGTCAACCGGATAGACCGCCGTAACGTGATGGTGCAGGTCGATCTGTATCACGCACAAATTGTCGACGGTAACCTGACGCATATTTTGCACGAAATGAAAGGGCGCTATGGTCATATTCAAATTGCGGCGGTACCGGGTCGCCATGAACCTGATGAAGGGGAAATAAACTATCCATTTATTTTCGATGAATTAGACAAAATAGGTTATTCCGGCTGGATTGGGTGTGAATATAACCCACGTGGCAATACCGAAGCCGGGTTGGCCTGGATAAAACCTTATCTATTGTCATAGTCGAATGAAATAACCGAATTCATTATCACCGTGGCCTCGCCACCAGGGATAAATTTTTAAATACGCTTCCTGAAGAATGAATGGCGGCATAGGGATTTCTATTCCGCATTTTTTACGAAAAATGACGCAGATATATTGCCGCCAGACATTCATGGGACACCCTTATTTATAACGCATAACGATATTAATAACCGCTTTCCCCCATTGCGAGGATAACCTATGTCTACCGCGCTGTTGCTTACCATCGCCATCGCTGGCGTCCTGATTCTGCTGCTGATGGTCATCAAGGCCAAAGTTCATCCTTTTGTCGCGCTGCTGGTTGTCAGTTTCATGGTGGCGCTCGCTACCGGTATTCCGGTAGATAACATCATGAAAGCCATCACCGGCGGCATGGGCGGTTTACTGGGTTCCATCACTATTATCATTGGTCTTGGCGCGATGCTGGGCGGCATGATCGAAGCCTCCAACGGCGCAGAATCGCTGGCACAGCGCTTTACCCGCAGCCTTGGCCCCAAGCACACCGTGGCTGCGCTGACCATGGCCGCGTTTATTCTGGGTATCCCGGTGTTTTTTGAGGTCGGGTTTATCATCGTGGTCCCCATTATTTACGGGTTCAGTAAAGTCGCCCATGCTTCGCCGCTAAAATTCGGCCTGCCGATGGCTGGAGTGATGCTGGCAGTACATGTCGCGCTACCGACCCACCCGGGCGCGGCGGCAGCAGGAGCCATGCTGGGTGCCGACATTGGCTGGCTGATGATGGTCGGTATCGCCATCGCCATTCCGGCCAGTATTGTCGGCTACTTTACCGCTCGTAGCATGAACCGCCGCCACTATGCCTTGTCTATCGAGGTGCTGGAACAGATGCAGTTGTCCAAACCAGAATCCAGCACATTACCGGAATCCAGCACAGCGCCCGGTCATCAAGCCGTTCCCGGCGCTGGCCTGATAGCCAGCCTGATCGTTATCCCTATCGGCATTATTCTGCTGGGTACGATTGCGGCTACCACCCTGCCTGCCGACAACCTGCTGCGTAAAGCGATGGTACTGGCGGGCACACCGGCGGTTGCCCTGCTGATTGCCCTGGCGCTGGCGACCTATTTTCTGGCACTGCGTCGCGGCTGGTCGAAAGACAAAATCAGTGAGGTGATGAGCGCCGCCATTCCTACCTCCGCCGCGGTGATCATGGTCGCTGGCGCGGGCGGTGCCTTTGGTAAGGTACTGGTGGAATCCGGCGTCGGCAAAGCGCTGGCCGAGTCCCTGACCGCCATTCATCTGCCCATCATTCCCGCCGCCTTTATCATCTCGTTGGCGCTGCGTGCCTCGCAAGGCTCCGCCACCGTCGCTATCATCACCACCAGTGGCTTACTGAGTCAGGCGGTCAGTGGCATGAGTCACATGCAGTTGGTGCTGGTCACGCTGTCCGCCTGTTTTGGTGGGCTGGGCTTGTCCCACGTCAATGACGCCGGTTTTTGGGTGGTCACCCGCTATCTGGGGCTGTCGGTCGCCGACGGTCTGAAAACCTGGACGGTACTGACCACCGTTATGGGTTTGGTGGGTTTCATGATTATTCAGATAGTGTGGTTTATTATTTGACCGACATCATTTCTTACTTGCGCGTTCCCCCCTTTCTTTAACGTAAAACTGTAAAAATACGAGCAGAATTGCAAAAACGCCATCTGAACTTATCAGGTGGCGTTTTATTTGACCTTGCGCACTTTACATTCGACAAATCAAATTATATTCCTTACTCTTATTAACCAGCACATCCATGATTAATTTTATTTAAGGCTATTCTTTTAAGTTGATCATTGATTTCAACGATTCGTGTTACTGGCTCTTATAAAACATCATCTTATCTATTCATAGAATACAGGTAATAAACGGGAGAATTGTCGGCGAGCTCACAGAAATATTCATATGAAATAGAATCAACCCGAATGATACACACTCAGAACTATTTAACCTCCTGGACGAGGTAAAAAATAATACATGGAATACACGACGTTAAGGACATCTATGAACGCGCTAAAAAAAATGAAGCTGGGCACCATGCTAAGTGCTGGATTCGCCCTGGTCATCGTAATCGGCTTGCTGGTCGCGACCTTCGGCCGAACCCAACTGGTGGGACTCGGTGATGACATCGATCACCTCTCCTCTACAACCCTCACCAACATGATGTTGATTCAGGAAGCCAAAACCGGCTTCGATACCAATTCCCGTCTGGTGCGTAATATCGCGCTCAGTAACGACCCCGAACGTATCGCGGCTGAAAAACAGCAGATCGACCGGCAGATAGCGCGTAACACCGAGGTGCTCAAACAACTCTCCGAGCGGCTGGATACACCGGAAACGCGCGACCAGCTCAACCAATTGACGCTGGCGCGTCCCGCTTATCTGCAAGCCTTCAATAAAGCGGTCGCGCTGGGAATGTCCACCCAGCAGGAGCAGCGCACCCAGGCGCGTGACCTGATTCTTAACGACATGCAAACCGCCCAAAACGGCGTATTCAAGGCGCTGGACAACATGCTCGACTTTCAAAAGAAAGTCACCATGAATGTGGTCGAAAGCTCGATGCGTGATGCCCGTTCCGATGGCTCGGTGATGCTGACGCTGGCGCTGGTCGCCGCGGTACTCGGTGCGCTGACCGCCTGGCTTATCACCCGCACGGTAAAAGGCCAGTTGGGCGGCGAACCGGCGTATGCCGCGGCGGTGGCACAGAAAATCTCCGACGGCAATCTGGCTTTTCAGGTTGAACTGCGCACAGGCGATACCCATAGCGTACTGGCCGCCATGAATGAGATGCGCGAGAAACTGGGGCAGATTGTTACCCAGGTTCGCCAGAGCAGTGAATCTATCGCCACCGGCGCCAGCGAAATCGCCGCTGGCAGTACCGACCTGAGCCAGCGTACCGAAGAGCAGGCCGCCAGCCTGCAACAAACCGCCGCCTCGATGGAACAGATGAGCCAGACCATCCGCCAGAATGGCGATACCGTGCGTACGGCGTCCACACTGGCGCAATCCGCCAGCTCAACCGCCGCCAAAGGGGGGGAAGCCGTCAGTAACATCGTTCGCACCATGGAAGAGATCTCCCACAGCTCGCACAAAATTGGCGACATTATTAGCGTCATTGACGGCATTGCTTTCCAGACCAATATTCTGGCCCTCAACGCAGCAGTGGAAGCGGCTCGTGCCGGTGAGCAGGGACGCGGCTTTGCCGTCGTGGCCGGTGAAGTCAGAAACCTGGCGCAGCGCTCCGCTTCTGCCGCCAAAGAGATCAAGGAACTGATTACCGCCAGCGTTGAAAAAGTGGAAGTGGGCTCGGTACTGGTCAGCGAAGCCGGTTCCACCATCGACGAGCTGGTGAAGCAGGCGCGTCACGTCGCGGATTTGATCGGCGAAATCGGTGTGACCACGCATGAGCAGGAATCCGGTATCTCGCAAATTAACGATGCGGTCAACCAGCTCGATCAGGTCACCCAGCAGAACGCCTCTCTAGTGGAAGAGTCAGCCAGTGCGGCCGACAGCCTGAGTGATCAGGCGGCAAAACTGGTGGAACTGATGAGTATCTTCACGATTCAGAATACCTTTAGCCAGCAGCAGCCTCCTTCATTCCAGAAACCGGGAATGTCATCGCATAAGTTAGCGCCGTCCAGACTGGCGTTGGCAAACGACACCGGCAGCAACGGCAACTGGGAACAGTTCTAAACGACCTTTTCTCCTGACACCGCCACGGCAACGTGGCGGGCTATCCTGACTAAAAATACCTGACACCACAATTAATAACGGGGTCTATTATCAGCCGCGGTCGTATAACCACAATAATACGCATTTTTTTGAAAATGATTTCACCAGGTTTATATTTCATCACCCATATAAAATAACGCACATGACTATTATTATTTTACGCCACCAAAGAAAATAAAAAAATAAATGCAACACACTGATTATTAATGATTAAAAAAATTAAATCACAATTAATAAAATTTATTTCACATCTTAAGATATAACAAAGACTCATCGATTAGATTAACCCTCGACATCACAAATAACCTGGCGAATTTAGCATTCGTTCTTTCTTATGTCCGTAATCATTCATATTGCGGCGAGGCAGAAAATAACGCTGCAACCTGAAGAATAACGGATAACACGCACCGGTTTGTCGTGATCAAAAACAACATTCGGGGGATACACCATGAGCATTCTGAAGAATATGAAACTTGCCACCATGCTGGGCGCAGGTTTTGCCATCGTGCTGGTCATCAGCTTTTTCGTTTCTGGCTATGGGCAGATTCAATTACGCCAGCAAGGCAACACCATCAATACGCTGGCCAGCGACCAGTTGGAAGGGTTACTGCTGGTGCAGGAGTTGAAAGATAACCTGAACAGCATCGCGATTGTGGTACGCGAGCTGACATTATTCACCGCACCGGATCAGGTGGAACAGTACAAGCAGCAAATTAGCAAAACCATTGCACGAAATAACGAGGTGATTAAACGCATCAGCGAACTGGCGAACAGTCCCAAAGAAAAATCGCTGTTTGACGGCATCAATCAGGCTCGACCAATCAGCCTCGCGGCCACGCAAAAAGCCCTTGCACTCAGCCTGAATGGCAAGCTGGATGAAGCCAAAGCCGCCATCATCAATGAAGTCAAACCGGCGCAGGAAAATTACTTCAAAGCCATCAACGATATGGTGAGCTACCAGAAAAGCGACACCCGTAAATCAGCTGACGATGCCAGCGACGCGGCACGCACCGCGGGTATCCTGATGCTGGCGCTCACCGCCATCTCGACAGTACTGGGTATCGCGATCGCCTGGTCGATTACCCGCCGTATCAAAAAGCTGCTGGGTGGCGAACCGGCGTATGCCTCTGACATCGCACGTCAAATTGCCAACGGCAACCTGGCCATCAACGTCGAACTGCAAGCCGGGGATACCACCAGCCTGCTGGCGGCCATGGGCGACATGCGTGCCAAACTGAGCGATATCGTGCTTCAGGTACACGACAGCAGCGGCTCAATTTCCACCGGTTCCAGTGAAATCGCTATCGGCAGCAACGACCTGAGCCGCCGCACCGAAGAGCAGGCCGCCAGCGTGCAAGAAACCGCCGCGTCCATGGAACAGATTAGCCAGACTATCCGCCAGAATGGCGACACCGTGCGCGAAGCGGCCCAGCTTGCCACTGCCGCCAGCCAGACAGCCACCAAAGGCAACGATGTGGTACGCGATGTTATCGCCACCATGGGCGACATCAGCACCAGCTCTCGTAAGATTGGCGACATCATTACCGTGATTGACGGCATCGCCTTCCAGACCAACATCCTGGCGCTCAATGCCGCGGTAGAAGCGGCCCGCGCTGGTGAACAAGGACGCGGTTTTGCGGTGGTCGCTGGGGAAGTTCGCTCACTGGCGCAGCGTTCAGCATCTGCTGCCCGCGAAATTAAAGAACTCATCACCACCAGCATGGAAAAAGTGGAAAGCGGCTCTCAACTGGTGTCGCATGCCGGTGAAACCATGACGGATATCGTGACTCAGGCGCAGCATGTGGCCGATCTGATTAGCGAAATCGGCGTCACCACGCAGGAACAGGAATCCGGCATATCGCAAATCAATCAGGCCATCACCCAGTTGGATAGCGTCACCCAACAAAACGCCGCCCTGGTGGAAGAATCGACCAGCGCCGCTGAAAGCCTGAGCGAACAGGCCGGGAAGCTGGTGGAACTGATGAGTGTGTTTAACATTGCGCACAGCACGGCCACACCGTCGTCATCGCCGTCGCCGCGCCGTCAGCAACAGGCTAAGCCGGCGTTAAAAAAACCGACCTCGCTTAAACCGGCCCTGAAACCCGCACTGGCAAGCAGAAACAATAACCACGACTGGGAACAGTTCTAAGCCCGACCACACGACGAACCGCAACATCCTCCCCCAACCGCCACCTCACCGTGGCGGTTTTTTTTGTCTCCCCAACGTGCCGCGCTGTGAAAGCCCTGCGTATTAACGGGCGTTTATCTTGCTGGGGTTACCACGATGAATACCCTTCCCACGGCAATGCCATTACAAAATAGATGGCTTTATTCGAAAATACATTATGTAAATTTCATTAAGAAAATGAATCTAATTACATCAGTAACGATTTATTAAACAATAATAAAAAAATTATTACATTTATCGACAAACGCAAAAAAACCCGACATACTGCAATTCGTTCAGGAAGAGCAATCATTTTCAGGTCATTAAATACCTGAATGCACAATGTCGTACATACCTTAAGTTTAATTAGAGTTGCTAATAAATTAGCACATTAACGGTTTAATTCTCACCCGCAGGCCAGCGTTTCCCTGACGAATTTATTTCGCCAGCGGTCTTGTTATTGCCTGAAATACGCTACGGAAGCCAATATTTATACCCGAAATAATTCGGATATATATCAGGGATAAAATAAATCTTATATAAAAAAGGTGACGTTATGCGTTTTTTTAAAGACATGAAATTAGGCTCTATGTTAGGCATTGGGTTCACGATGGTTATCGCCATCGGCTTTCTGGTGGCGATTTATGGTCAACTGCAATTACGCCAGCTCGGTACAGATATTCAAACGTTATCCCAAAAGCGCATTACTAATTTGCTGTTGATACAGGAATACAAAGACAACATGAATATTGCCGCCCGGGTCATCAGGAATATTGTGTTGCTCTCTGAACCACAGCAAATGGCGGTAGAAAAACAGCGCCTTGATAATATGGCCCCCAGAAATAACGAGATTATCGCAACACTCCATAGCGCCGCGAACACCGCTGAACAAAAAGCCCTGATCGCCCAGCTTGACCAATACCGCCCGATTTATGAGGAAGCGATCAAAAAAGCGATAGAAAAAGGGCTGGCAAATAAAGACGACGAAGCCAGAGAATTTATTATCACCGATGTACGCCGCGCTCAGGATTCACTCTTTAAGGTCATCGACACCATGCTGGCGTACCAAAAAAATGCCACCGCCGTGACGGCTGACAATTCACAGTCTCAGGCTGTCAACGCTGGCGTCATCATGCTCTCGCTGGCGGTATTGATTACCCTCGTGGGTAGCATGATTGCCTGGAGTATTACCCGCCGCATTAAGGGCCAACTGGGTGGCGAACCCGCTTACGCCTCACATATTGCCCAACAGGTGGCACAGGGTGACCTGTCGGTAAATGTGATGCTCAAAGCCGACGACCAGCACAGCCTGCTGGCTGCCATGCGCGCGATGCGTGATAGCCTCAGCCATATCGTCAGTCAGGTACGCCAGAGCAGTGAATCCATCGCCACCGGTTCTCAGCAAATCGCCATGGGCAATACCGACCTAAGCAGCCGTACCGAGGAGCAGGCCGCCAGCCTGCAACAAACTGCGGCCTCAATGGAACAAATTAGCCAGACTATCCGCCAGAATGGTGAAACAGTGCGCGAAGCAGCCCAACTCGCGGCGCACGCCAGCGATACCGCCGCCAAAGGCAGTGACGTGGTAGGCAATGTTATCCGCACGATGGATGGCATCAGCGCCAGCTCGCGCAAAATCGGCGATATCATCAGTGTCATCGACAGCATCGCCTTCCAGACCAACATCCTGGCGCTGAACGCCGCGGTGGAAGCGGCCCGTGCTGGTGAGCAAGGCCGGGGCTTTGCGGTGGTGGCCGGTGAGGTGCGTTCGCTGGCGCAACGCTCTGCCTCTGCCGCCCGGGAAATCAAGGAATTGATTACCGAAAGCATGGAGCAAGTAGCAAGCGGCGCCCAACTGGTCGGCAGCGCAGGCACCACCATGGATGATATCGTGACGCAAGCGCACCGCGTCGCCCAATTAATCAAAGAGATCGGTGTGACGACCACCGAACAGGAATCTGGCATCAGTCAGATTAATCAGGCAGTCAACCAGCTCGATCAGGTCACTCAGCAGAACGCCGCACTGGTAGAGGAATCGGCCAGCGCCGCTGAAAGCCTGAGCGACCAGGCCCGCCATCTGGTGCAATTGATGAATGTGTTCGTCGTGACGGAACATCATCAGCCACATGAGCAGGTCGCGTATCGCCCCCGTAGCGATTTGCGGCTGGCGCTGACGTCACACTAACCTTGCAGCCTCACCAGGCTTACTGATAAGACCGGGGGAAGTGGACAATAGACGCCACTTCCCCTCTTATATTCTCCCCCGCCAATCCTCAGCATGGCCCCGCCGGGTTTCACACGCTTAACCCCGTGAGTGAAAGTAATATTTATCGCTTAATCAGCCACCAGCCTTTATTTCGCCGACACGCCACGTGTCATGCTGGTTAAAACAGTGCATGGATTTTGTTAAAAAGTTAATTAACTAAAAAATCATTTCGCAACTCAACGATAACAAGTTGAAATCAATTCGCTACAGGTTGTGTCGCCGGTGAGGTTACATCCACCGTCTTTACCACCGATATCCCACATCACTCGAACGGCAGGACAACACGCCTGCCACCGGAAGTATGACGGATATACGCGCTTTTGTTTCATTCCAGGGATGCAGATTCATGCATGACGGCAACACTAAAATAGAATAAGGCACACGATGCAGATACTAAAAAATATGAAGCTCGGCACTATGCTCGGATCCGGTTTTATACTGGTCATTTTGATCGGTTTTACCGTGGCCATTTTCGGGCGTAGCCAGTTGATTCATGTGGGCAATAATCTGGATTACCTGTCCAATATTCGCCTGAATAACCTGATTGCTATGCAGGAAATTAAAGATAACTTCAATTCTGCCGCCCGAATTATCAGGGAAAGCGCAATACAAACCGACGCCACGCTGCTCGCGCAGGAAAAGCGTCGCCTCGATGCACTTATCGAACGTAACAACAGCCTGCTCCGATTGCTGGATGAAAAACTGAAGCTGAAAAAGTCACGGGAATTGCTGGCACAGCTCAATCAGGCACGCCCACCTTATTCCAATACGGTACGAAAAGTCATGGAACTGAGCATGAACGGCCAGCAAGAACAGGCCCGCGCGTTAATTCTGGGTGAGCTACTGAGTACGCAGTCCACACTGTTCAACGTGATGGATACCATGATCACGGAACACAAGAATGACACGGTCGAGATGTCCCAGCATTTCATGGCGGATGCCCGCGACGCCGGTAGCCTGTTGTTGATAGTCACCGCCATCAGTGCATTGTTAGGTGTACTGGTCGCCTGGTTAATTACCCGTCAGGTGAAAGGGCAACTGGGCGGTGAGCCAGCCTATGCCTCACATATCGCCCAGCAAGTGGCACAAGGCAACCTGGCGGTAGAGGTGCAGTTACACGCCAGCCACCAGCACAGCCTGCTGGCCGCCATGCATACCATGCGCGACAACCTCAGTCACATCGTCAGTCAGGTGCGCCAGAGCAGCGAATCTATCGCCACCGGCTCGCAACAAATTGCCATCGGCAACGCAGACCTCAGCCAGCGTACCGAAGAACAGGCCGCCAGCCTGCAACAAACCGCCGCGTCGATGGAGCAGATGAGTCAGACGATTCATCAAAACGGCGAAACCGTGCGTGAAGCCGCCCTGCTGGCAACCACCGCCAGCCAGACGGCCGCCAAAGGTAGTGACGTGGTAAGCGAGGTGATTCGCACTATGCAAGAGATCACCACCAGCTCACAAAAAATCGGCGACATTATCAGCGTCATCGACAGCATCGCCTTCCAGACCAATATTCTGGCGCTAAACGCCGCAGTAGAAGCGGCCCGTGCCGGTGAACAAGGCCGGGGTTTTGCGGTGGTGGCCGGTGAGGTGCGTTCGCTGGCGCAGCGTTCTGCCTCTGCCGCCCAGGAAATTAAGGCATTGATCACCGAAAGTATGGAGAAAGTAGAAAGCGGCTCTCGCCGTGTCAGCCATGCCGGTGTCACGATGGGGGAGATTGTCTCTCAGGCGCGTCATGTTGCTGAATTAATTAATGAGATTGGGGTCACCACCGGTGAGCAGGAATCCGGTATCGGCCAGATTCATCAGGCTGTCAGCCAGCTCGACCAGGTTACCCAGCAAAACGCCGCACTGGTAGAACAGTCTGCCAGCGCGGCGGAAAGCCTGAATGCTCAGGCCAGTCATCTGGTGCAGTTGGTGAATGCGTTCGTCGTGACTGAACATCATCAGCCACATGAGCAGGTCGCGTATCGCCCCCGTAGCGATTTGCGACTGGCGCTGACGCCACACTAACCTCGCCAGATCACCTGTCTGACTGATGAGGCGTTGGGGAAGTGGAAAATAAACACCACTTCCCCCTTTATACCCACTGGGTTTACTCCTGTTAAACCGTGAGCAATATCTATTTAAATTATTAAATTTCAATCTGTTATGTGCGTGAAATATTCTTGGGTTTAAAAAATAAGATCATGATTATCCACATTAGCGCTACTTTTGAGATGCTCATTTAATTTCTTTGTTGAATTTTTTTAATGTATTATCCATCTGCATTATTAATATTTTTTTCATATTATTTACACAAGGATGGTAATCAATGTCTCATGTAATTTATCTTACGCTAGAAGGTGATCAGCAAGGGCTAATTTCTTCAGGGTGTTCAACATTAGATTCTATTGGCAATCGTTATCAGCAAGGGCATGAAAACCAAATACAGGTGTTGGGGTTAAATCATACGATAACCCGAGAGGAGAATGTTGCTCATCATCCTATACAGTTGATTAAGCCAATAGATAAGTCGTCACCTTTACTTGGTGTTTCTGTAACATCAAATGAGTCGCTCACTGCTAATTTTTTCTTTTATAGAACAAATCAGGCAGGGCAATTAGAGGTTTTTTATGAGTTAAAGCTTACCGATGCTAGAATTGTAGAGGTATCAGCGAGTTACCCTCACTCATTAAATGATAATGGTTCTTTACCCTATGAGGTCGTTATGCTCAGGTATAAAACTATAGCATGGAACCATAAAACTGCAGGTACATCAGGATATAGCATCTGGAGTGATAGTTAATCTTGTCGTTATATATTGTAAATAACTCTATTTATAGAAAGAATGCAATACGCGAACCTCAAAGAGGTTACTCAGGTAAGTGATTAGGGCGAACGAGGAAAGCCAGAGTGCCATAAATTGGAGTATTGCAGGTATAATTATATTATGTTGCGTCTTGATAAGAGCCTATCAAATTAGGCTCTTATAATTTCCTTTCCTATTTACTAGTCAAGCCTTCGCCCTTTTTCTTTGAAAATAGGTTTGTCACCCTTGTCTGTTTTTTTATAGACATCAAGGAACCATATGCTCTCATCATAATTTTCCTCTTCTGGCGAGGGGGTGAGTGTATAGGTGTATGAACCATTTATAAATATATATCCTCTGAAGTCTTTTGATGGCCCAACATTTAATGTCTTACCTTTTATATTTAATTCGCTTTTGTTTTTTTTATTAATTGAATGGTATGTTATGTCGTCACATTCAATATCATTCTGAGAACATTTTCCGTAAGATAAGTAAATATCATATATCTCTCCCCTGAAAAAAGGATGTGGAGAGTTTTGCTCTTGAGCTAGCGTACTGAATGTAACAATCGCTAACATTATAGATATGATTTTCTTTTTCATAGTTTTATATAAATACCTTTATGATATACATTTAATTCGCTTCTTCTCCTGTTAATTAATCCTCGCATCTGATGCCCTTGAGATATAGTATATCTCATCCATGCATTATCTATGTTCTCTGATGATTCACCATTAATTATTTTCAGAACAGTTGAATAATACAGTCCTCTTTGATGCTGGCTGTCTTTAGTTCCGATATTAAAAGAAAACATAACTAATGCATCAAATTCATTTTGGGTGACATCTACTTTAACGAAATCTCTAACTGCGGCGATGAATCTTCTAATATCTTGGTTAAATAATATATCTGCATCTGAAAAGTCTATTCCTTGTTTATACTTCTCAAACTCACTTTCACGAATTAAATGTCCGTAACCTATTGTCGCTCCTACTTTCCAATATTCAGTATCTCTTCCTGTTTGATCGTCATAAGGTTTTGTTTTTAGTACTTCATATTGCTTCATCAAATTAATGCATTGGAAACTTGGCGACATAAGGGATGCTCTTTTTCTTTCACCATTAGGGTTTGTCGCAGTAGAGCCATGAGGGGTAGGTAAAGATTCTGTATTCGAGGTTGACGTTAGACTTTCTATTGTTTTACCTCCCGGATTTATCATTCCATCAGGAAGTAAATGAAATTTCTTCTGGTATTCAATAATTGCTCTTTTAGTATTCCTCCCACATATACCATCTACTCGTAAATGCGGGAATCCATTCTTCTTCAATATTTCTTGTACAAGAGTGACATCATTTCTTTTATTCATGCCACGAAGACCGACGGATGATTCAATAGTACTCATATCATGTCCTTATGAAAAAGCATTCCAGTTCGGTTATCCGAAGGAATAAATTTATATCATAATTAAAATGTAAGAACATTAATTTTTTATAAATAAACTTAATGTGTTAATGGTCCTGATGGGCTTCGTTGAATAAACAAATTTCGGGGTATAGAAAAACCGGTTCCCTCCCTCTCAGGCAATCCTCACACTGTCTGGCATATCCTGCAATGTCATGATGGCTCGACCAGTCACGATAACCACGGCATCAGCAGCGGTTAACCACCTATCTGGGGAGAAGGAGACTGGCCCGACTCCCCGAATCATGATGTGGTGTGACATTCAGACCTGCACATCTATCGAGACATTACCCGCAGGGCCGACGGACAGATCGGCGCTGAGGTCCGCTCCCCCTCCCGTCATGCTCATCGACTGCACCGTTTTTTCGATATCGGCAATAGATTGATTGATAGCTCTAATCTGTTTCTGGGCTTCTTTATCGTCATGTCGGCTGGCATTTTTCGCCATCGCGAGTAACGATTTCAGCTCGCGAACGGCATCCTGTACCGACTTCGCATCCGCCCGATGCTGCGGCGAACCTGCGCTGCGCTCGATAAACGCGGCGGCTACGTCCTGCCACTGCTTCGCTTCCTGTGCAGAAGCATCGCCCTCACCACTTTTTGTCGCCGATGACGTACCCGCGGCGTGCTCCCCCAGAGCCGCCGATTCAGCAGAGGCACTGTCACCAGCGGTAGAGGTGGAGGAAGTAGAGGAAGTAGCCGTGGCGGCGGACAACGCAGCAGCGCCACCGCTTTCTGCTGCCACACCGGACTGATTTTCCCCACCCGCCGTGTCAGTAGCCGCCCCGCCGCTGCCTCCGCTCAATGTTTTCGCCGCCTGTCCCAGCTCGGCGGCCAACTGGCGCATTTCGCGCAGTACACCTGGGGGCACCGACTGGCCAGCCAGCGACATCAACATCATCTTCAGCATCTGGATGCGCCGTTTGATTTGTTCAATGCGCCCGCGCGCCAGGTCCTGGTCGGCACTGTTGAGTTTGCTCATCCTGGCGCGCATGGTGGCATCAATGCGTTTACGAACCTCGTCGCTGAATTGCACCATCACCGACGCCAGCGATGGCTGCTCGCGGGATGTCTCCGTTTCCGTGCTGGTTTGCGCCGTACTGGCGTCACTATCGGTCCTGACATTCTGCACGGCTGTACCTGTGGCAGAACGGTTGAAAGAAAGTGGAGAAGTCATTCGAAGTCCTATGCAGCGCCGGTCATCACCCATCAGCAAAAATGAAGCATAAGGTGCCATTCGCACCATTGGGCCACACTTTTCTGACATATATTGAAACATAACGGCACCACGCCCACAGTCTTTAGCGCATAAGCACCTTCATACCGCATCGCGGTAAGGAAAGAGTGACGCGCGTTACCCGCCACACAGAGTATCGGTGCTGCAAGACCAGCAGCCAGCATGAAAAACAGCAAAAAATATGGCATAAATAACAATGCATTACGCCAACTCATTCACGATGAAATAACTCAATATAAAATAATCACCTCAACGAAATTTAATTAAAAAAATAAATATTACGCCTTATAGACAAACCCCCATTTTGCTTCCATATTGATATTGTCGGCCTAATAAATATTACCACGGAAGACATCATCTGCCGGACTGGCATCAACCAACGAAATATGCTGCTCAATTTTCTTTCTATGCACCTGCCGACAGTGTCATAGCCCAACGCCAGATAATAGAACTTCGCTGGATAAAGCGGTATTGCGATATTTTATTGAAAATACGCCGCACCGATAACTTTATACAAAAACATAAAATAACTGAGCCCACCTAATGGACTGAGAAGGCCCACTATTTGTATTTTCCAGCAATAGGTCTCGCACTGGAAGTACATGGAAAAATGCAGTTGCACTACGTTATGGCAGGTATATCAGTCGGTCAGCTATCATGACAAGGTGATGATATTCCTTATTTTCTGGCACTCGCTCTTTGCATCACTCATGTGAACGAAGACATTGACACACAGGCACGGAATATATGGACAGATTGAAACACATGAAACTTAACACGATGATTGGCGCCGGTTTTGCTGTCGTTATTATTATCGGATTTCTCGTCGCTACATTCGGTAAAATACAATTACGAGAATTAAGCTCAGATATTCAGTTACTTTCCCAAAACCGCATCGTTAAATTACTGCTCATACAATCCTATAAGGATAATATGATCGTCGTAACTAATTCCGTGCGCAATATGGTTATGCTAACCGATGTCACCAAGATGAGTCAGGAGAGAAAGAAAATCGATGAGAGTGTGGAAAAAAATGCAGCGATCATCACTAAATTAAAAGCAATGTCCAGTGATTCAACGGGTCAGCGCTTGATAGCTCATCTGGCTGATGTCCGTCCCGACGCGGTCGCCGCACTGAGCAAAGCCATCGCACTGGCGCAATCTAATCGTAATGAGGAAGCCCGCAATGTCATCCTCAACGAAATGCAACCGGCGCAGGACAAGCTGATTGCGGCGATTGATGAGATCGTCACCTATCAGAAAACCGCCACCACCGATCTGGCTGATGATGCTGAAAATCTGTCAGACAGTGCCGGTAATACCATGTTTACTCTGGCGATCGTTGCCATGCTGATCGGCGCGCTGATCTCCTGGTTGATTACCCGTCATGTGAAAGGCACCCTCGGGGGTGAACCGGCAGAAGCCGCGCGTATTGCCCGGCAAATCGCACAAGGCAACCTGTCACTGGCGATACCGCTACAGGCAAACGACACTCACAGTCTATTGGCTGCCCTTGAGATGATGCGCCGCAGCCTGAGCCACATCGTCGATCAGGTGCGCCAGAGTAGCTATGCGATAGCGATGGGAACCAGCGAAATCGCCAGCGGAACCAACGATCTCAGCCAGCGTACCGAAGAACAGGCCGCCAGCCTGCAACAAACCGCCGCGTCCATGGAGCAAATCAGCAACGCGGTCAGCCATAACGTAGAAATCGTCCATCACGTGACTGAACTTGCCAACAATGCCAACAGTACCGCCGGTAAAGGCAATGACGTGGTCAACAATGTCATCAGCGTGATGAACGACATCAACAGCAGTTCCCAGAAGATTGTCGATATTATCCAGCTAATTGACAGCATTGCTTTTCAGACCAATATCCTGGCGCTTAATGCCGGGGTAGAAGCCGCCCGCGCCGGGGAAGAAGGGAAAGGGTTCGCTGTGGTCGCCAGTGAAGTGCGCTCGCTGGCACAGCACGCCGCCAGCGCGGCGCACGACATCAAAACCCTGATTACGGAGAGTGTACAAAAAATCGAAACCGGGGCCGACCTGGTTAACCATGCAGGCAGCACCATGAGCGATATCCTGCAACAGACCAAACAGGTTGCCGAACTGATCGGTGAGATCGGTCTTTCGACCAGTGAACAGCAACTGGGGATCTCGCAAATCAACACCGCGGTGGCGCAGTTGGATCAGGTCACCCACCAAAATGCGGCACTGGTAGAGGAATCCGCCACCGCGACCGATAGCCTAAACCATCAGGCGGCCCATCTGGTGGACGTGATCAAAGTGTTTGTGGTGGAAGAGACGATTTCACGCAAACGGCTGGATATGAACGACCCGGTCACTATTGCCGATACCCCCATCGACCACCGTCTGATTATGCATTGATACCGTGATGCACACAGTAATACATAGAAGTAATCCTATACAGAGGGGACGTGTGGCACGTCCCCCTTGTGGTGTGACCGGTCTTACCCTATCCGGCCAACGATGAGAGATGACGGGAGCACCGCCAACCGGGAGTTTTATCAGAAATGCGGCTCAATCTGCGGCAGCTCACGGTCTAAAATCTCAATCATGCCATCACGTACTGGATCACTTCCGGTACTCACCCAGGCCACCGCCAGCGGCAGCCCCTGACATGATGACGTCCCCTGATGCCGAATGGGAATAAACCTCACATTCGGCACCGACATACGAGAGACCCAACGCGGCATGATAGCCCCCCCGACACCCGCCGCAACCATATTGATAATGGTCTGCTTTTCATTGGCTTTTTGCACCACATTCGGCTTGAGCCGCGCTTCACTAAACAGATTCATGGTCACATCATGGCTATGAGGTCGCGCACGCCGGTCAGGCACGATTAACGGCAAGGTCGCCAGATCATGAATCCCGACATCCTGATGCTCTGCCAACTCATGGTGTTCCTCGATAGCGAGTACGACATTCTCATTCAGTAAAAAACGCATAGTTAGCCAGGGAGCCCAACGTTCCGGTGGACGAATAAAAATCAGATCCAAACTCCCGGTTTTCAGCCTGGGTAACAGACGGGAGGATTTATCCTCATGAATCTGCACATCCACCTGTGGATACGCCTGACGAAAGAAGTGCAACAGATGCGGAATCAAGCCAATGGCGGCACTATCAATCGCCCCAATGCGTAAAATACTGGAGTTTGCACGCCCCTGAGAACGAAAGCGGAGCGCCAGCGCATCCGCATCCGCCACCAGCTTTCTGCTTTCCTCCAGCAGCGTCTGCCCGTCCTGCGTCAACGCCACACTGCGCGTCGAGCGAATAAACAGTCTGGTGCCAAGGCACTCCTCCAGCAAACGAATATGACGCCCGAGCGCGGAAGGCAACATATCCAGCCGCTGGGCGGCATGACCGAAATGTAGCGTTTCAGCCACCGCAATAAAACAGCGCAGTTGGTTAAGTTCCATGCTCCTCCTCTGGCGATTATGTGAAAAATTTGAATAAATCATAACGCTGTTTTTTTATGAACAACACGGAAGCGGGAGACTATTGTGCTATAGCTGATCTTTATCACAGAAATAAGTAGTCAGTTTTCAGCTATTCGGTGATGCTATTTTTTAAAATCAGTAAAAATGGCGAAACACATCACAATAAAAATCAATTAATATTGATCACGATCATTTTTATCCTTCCAGAACTTATCTACTGCTGAATTATACGAATTATTTATATAAATGCAGGTGGATGATCAAGCTCGCCCCTGACTGCATAGTGACACCGCTTGTTTATATAACAGCCACCGTCTTGCCCGAGGTTATTTCTTCTTACCCTGTTTTATTAATCTGGAACGCAAAATGAAAAAAGACATTGAGCGAGAAACTCTCAAAAAAATAACCTGGCGAATAGTGCCTTTTGTGATGTTCGCTTATTTTATCGCTTTCTTTGATCGTATTAATATTGGCTTTGCCGCACTGACCATGAACCAGGACCTGGGCTTTTCCTCTACCGTATTTGGAATTGGCGCAGGCATGTTTTTTATTGGTTATTTTTTTACTGATGTTCCCTCGAATATCATTCTGCAAAAAGTCGGCCCGCGTATCTGGCTGGCACGTATCATGATCAGTTGGGGGATTGTCGCCGCCTGTATGATATCGGTAAAAACCGTGACCGGTTTTTATATTCTGCGCTTTTTCCTCGGTGTGGCAGAAGCCGGGTTCTTCTCCGGCATCATTCTTTATCTCAGTACCTGGTTCCCCTCCAAACGTCGGGCGCAGGTGATTGCCTTTTTCATGGCCGCCGCGCCCATTTCCTCCATGCTGGGTTCACCGCTGGCAGGCACCATTCTCAGTTTTCACGGTGTAATGGGGTTAACCGGCTGGCAGTTCATGTTTTTAATGGATTCCGCCGCGGCGATTTTACTGGGTATTTTCACTTTCTTTTATCTGAATGATAAACCGGAAAAAAACACCTGGTTAAATCAGGAACAGACACAATGGCTGACCGCTACGCTGCAAGAAGAAAAAGCCGCCAGAAGCAGTGACACTAAAACCAGCGCACTGAAAGGGTTGACGGATATTCGCGTCTTAACGCTGGCACTGGTTTATTTCGGTACCTCCGCTGGACTGTATTCATTAAATATCTGGTCCCCACAATTTATTAAATCCTTCGGCTTAAGCACCCTGCAAATCGGCTTTATTAATGCCATTCCGGCTGCGATTGCGGTCGTCACCATGATTTTCTGGGCTCGACATTCAGACGCTACCCGTGAACGCACCTGGCATGTGGTCAGCGCCTGTGTGCTGGCAAGCCTCGGTTTCGTGCTGGCCGGTTCCGTGCATTCACTGGGTCTTGCCATGTTGGCACTGGTATTGGCGAGCATCGGCATTTACTCCTGCAAACCACCGTTGTGGAGCATCCCATCGCTGTTTTTGTCTGGCCCGGCAGCAGCCGCAGGGCTGGCCGCGATTAACTCTATCGGTAATTTGGGCGGCTTTTTCGGCCCGGCGGTCATCGGCTGGCTAAAAGAGAAAACCGGTGATTTCTCACTCGCACTCTATGCCATTGCCGGTTTGCTACTGCTGTCTGCCCTGCTGACGCTGCTCATCGAAGTCAGCCGTAAGCGTAAGGTCATGAAAACGTCGATGGCCTGATGCCGTCGCACCTTTACCACATTTTTAGAGGCCTGCTCGATGGGGCCCTTACACCCGGAGGTTACTGTGAATACTGAATCCATATCGGAACTGATTGATGTCATGACTCGCTTTACCGGCTATGTCGGCAAACGACTCCCGACCGATGTCATTAAAAAACTCGACGAGTTGCGTGCAAAAGAAGACAGCCCGCTGGCTAAAGTGGTCTATGACTCGATGTTTGAAAACCAGAAACGGGCGGATGAACTTGACCGCCCCTGTTGTCAGGACACCGGCGTTATTCAGTACTTTATTACGGTAGGTGCACGCTTCCCGTTTATTGGCGATCTGGAGCACGTATTGCAGCAAGCGACGCTGGAAGCCACCAAAAAAGCGCCGCTGCGCCACAACGCGGTAGAAACGTTTATTGAGAAAAATACCGGCACCAACACCGGTTCCCGTATTCCCTGGCTGGATTGGGAAATTATTCCTGATGACGACCACTGCACCATCGACGTGTATATGGCCGGTGGCGGCTGCTCATTACCGGGTGCCGCCAAAGTGCTGATGCCGGGCCAGGGCTACGAAGGCGTTAACCAGTTTGTGTTTGACGTGATTACCTCTTACGGCGTGAACGCCTGCCCACCGCTGCTGGTCGGCGTGGGTGTGTCCACTTCAGTGGAAACCGCCGCCCGGCTATCGAAGAAAGCCATTCTGCGCCCGGTTGACTCTTCGCACCCGAACGCCGATGCCGCCAAAATGGAAAAACTACTTGAAGACGGCCTGAATCAGGTCGGGTTGGGGCCGCAGGGGCTGGGTGGTGCCTCATCGGTAATGGGGGTCAACATTGAGTCCTCTGCCCGTCACCCCTCCACTATCGGGGTGGCCGTTTCTACCGGTTGCTGGGCACACCGTCGCGGCGCTATCCGTTTCAATGCCGACTTATCCTATGAAATCCTGTCTCACGAAGGTGCCGTATTATGAAAAAAATCCTGACCACACCCATCAAAGATGAAGATTTGGCGGACCTGAACATTGGCGACGTGGTGTACCTGACGGGCACCTTAGTCACCTGCCGCGATGTCGCACATCGCCGACTGATTGAGCTGGGGCGTGAATTGCCGGTTGACCTCAAAGGTGGTGCCATCCTCCATGCAGGCCCGATTGTGGTGGAAAAAGAGGACGGCAGCTTCGACATGATCTCCATCGGCCCGACCACCAGTATGCGCATGGAGAAATTCGAAAAAGAGTTCATCGAACAAACCGGCGTGAAGCTGATTGTCGGCAAAGGCGGCATGGGGCCGAACACCGAAGCCGGTTGCCAGCAATTCAAGGCGGTACACGCGGTGTTCCCTGGTGGCTGTGCGGTGCTGGCCGCCACCTGTGTCGAGGAAATCGAAGATGCCCAATGGCGCGATCTGGGGATGCCGGAAACACTGTGGGTTAACCGGGTGAAGGTCTTCGGTCCGTTGATCATCTCGATCGACACGCACGGCAACAACCTGTTTGAGCAAAATAAGGCGACCTATAACGATCGCAAAGTGCCGATCATCGCCGACATCAACGAACAGATCCGCTTTATCAAATAACAACCCCCACCGGCTGGCGATGCGCGATAAACCTGAGCACATCGCCCCGGTGTTTAGCAATGGAACACACGTATGAAACTGGCGAGTTTTATCAACCCGCAAAGCGGTGCGAAAACCTTCGGTATCGTCAACGACAACGGGCTTATCGACCTCGGCCGCCGCCTGTCCGGTCGCTTTAGCGATCTGGCTGCGGTATTACGCGCAAATGCGCTGGCGAACTTACCCCATACTGCTGGGGCTGATTTTTATCTCGATGAAGTCACCTATCTCCCGGTCATCGAAAGGCCATCAAAAATCCTGTGCGTCGGCATGAATTACATGGAAAAACGCATCGAGTTTGAACAAACCACGGATGCGCCCACCCTGTTTATCCGTTTTGCCGACACCCTGAGCGGCCATCGGCAACCCCTACTCAAACCGCAATCCACCAACGAATTTGATTACGAAGGCGAGCTTGCAGTGATTATCGGCAAACATGCCGACAACGTCAGCCGGGAGACGGCATTATCGGTGGTGGCGGGTTACAGTTGCTTTATGGATGGCTCAGTACGCGATATGCAGTACACCTGGTTCACTTCCGGTAAGAACTGGCGTCACACCGGCGGTTTTGGCCCCTGGCTGGTGACTAGCGATGAGATTGGCGACCCGCAACAGCTGGGCATCAGCACCTACCTGAATGGCAATCGGGTGCAGCATGACCACACCGGCAATATGGTGCGTTCCGTTGCAGAACTGATTGAGTACATTTCCCGGTTTACGCCGTTGTCACCCGGCGATGTGATTATCACGGGTTCACCGGGTGGCGTAGGCAAAAAACGCACACCGCCGCTATTCATGCACGAAGGTGATGTGGTGGAGGTGGAAATCAGTGGCATTGGCCGATTGGTTAATCGCATCTCGACGCCGCAACCTGCACAGAACCCCCAGGTATTGCGCCCGGAACCGTATACTGTCTGAACAACCGCTGCCGGACGGCAGCGGTCATCATCGATTGAGGTATCCGTTTACAACGCACGGCGCAGACGTGCCACCGCTTCATGCATCTGCTCTTCAGTCGCGGTAGCGAACGACAAACGCAGCGTGGAGTGGTCCGGTTTATCGGCAAAGAAGAACTCGCCGGGCACGAACACCACGCCTTGCTCCAGCGTTTTCTGCAGCCAGGCGGTGGTATCAAACGGCTGACGGAAACGCGCCCACAGGAACATACCGCCTTTGGGCTGGTTGAAGCTAATCACATCGCCCAGCTCATGCGCCATCAATTCAGACAACAGTTCGCCTTTGCGACGATAAGCCTGACGGATGGTATCGATCTGTGCAGGTAAGCGCCCACTTCCCAGATAAAACTCCACGATAGTTTGGGATAATGAGCTGGCATGCAGGTCGGCGGCCTGTTTGATAATCGCCACGTTATGCAGCAGCCATTCCGGCAGAATCGCCCAGCCTAAACGCAGCCCCGGTGCCAGAATTTTGGAAAACGACGAGGTATACACCACGCGGTCGGCATGACCGGCTTCTTTCGCCAATTGGTAAATCGTGGCATGGCGTTCCTCGGTGAAACGCAACTCGCCATACGGGTCGTCTTCTACGATCAGGAAATCGTGACGGGCCGCCAGCGCCACCAGTTGACGGCGACGGTCTGCGCTCAGGGTAACGCCGCTCGGGTTGCCGAAGTTCGGCACCAGATAGACACCTTTGATACGCGTGGTTTCGAGCAGTGCGGCCAGCTCATCCACCACCATGCCGTTTTCGTCAGACGACACCGACATCACCTGTGCTTCTGCCAGTTGCAGCGTTTGCAGTGCCGCCAGATAGGTCGGGCGCTCCACCACAAAGATATCCTGCGGGTTGGCGGTGGCACGCATCACCAGATCCAGCGCCTGCTGGGAACCGGCCGTCACCACAATGTCCTGCGCCTGCGTTTGTACGCCACGCAGCGCACACAGCTCAGCGATACGCTCACGCAACAACGGGCTGCCTTCGGTCAGGCCATACTGAAACGCCGATTTTGGCTGCTCGGTAATCGCCTGTTGAGTCGCTTCATTCAGTCCCTGGAAATCAAATAACGCATCAGAAGGAATGCCGCCCGCCAACGAAATCACGCCGTCCATTTTGCTGTGCTTGAGCAATTCACGAATCGCGGAGCTTTTCAGGCGCGCCATGCGCTGCGCCAGTAACCCATCCGTTGACATGTTAAATCTCACTTATTTTTTTAAAAAGATGGTAGAAAAGCGGGCCGGTAAAACCCGGCCCGATGAGGTGTCTCACGTGAGCAGTAATTTAACCACCAAGGTAGGCAGAACGCACGGCTTCGTTAGCTAACAAAGCATCACCGGTGTCTTCCAACACCACACGGCCGTTTTCCAGCACATAGCCGCGGTCCGCCAAACGCAGCGCCTGATTGGCATTCTGCTCCACCAGGAAGATGGTCATGCCTTCTTCGCGCAACTGCTGGATGGTGTCGAAAATCTGCAAAATGATGATCGGTGCCAGCCCCAACGAGGGTTCGTCCAGCAACAACAAACGCGGCTGGCTCATCAGCGCACGGCCGATAGCCAACATTTGCTGTTCGCCGCCGGACATGGTCCCGGCACGCTGGGCGCGACGCTCAAACAACCGTGGAAACAGGTCGTACACGCGTGCAATACGCTCCTGATACTGTTCACGGCTGGCGAAGAACCCGCCCATCGCCAGATTCTCTTCTACCGTCATGCGGGAAAACACCCGACGGCCTTCCGGCACGATAGCGATGGCTTCACGCATAATGCGCGCCGTCTGCCAGTCGGTAATGTCTTTGCCGTCGAACACGATAGACCCTTGCGAGGCACGCGGCTCGCCGCACAGTGTGCCCAACAGGGTGGTTTTACCCGCACCGTTGGCGCCAATCAGCGTCACGATCTCACCCTGATTGATATGCAGGCTGACCTGATGCAACGCCTGAATTTTGCCGTAGTGCGCAGAAACCTGATTCAATGACAACATAACGTTTTATCCTTCACCCAGATATGCACGGATAACATCCGGGTTGTTACGAATTTCAGCCGGGGTGCCGTTTGCCAGCGGCGTCCCCTGATTCACCACGTAAATTCGGTCAGAAATCCCCATCACCAGCTTCATGTCATGCTCAATCAACAGCACGGAAACCTGATGATTGCCGCGCAGGTCGATAATCAGCTCGTTAAGCTCTTCCGTTTCTTTCGGGTTCAGACCGGCGGCCGGTTCATCCAGCATCAGCAGTTCCGGGCGGGTCACCATGCAACGGGCGATCTCCAGCCGACGCTGCTGACCATACGCCAGATTTCCCGCCTGACGGTTCGCCAGTTCGAGCAACCCCACGCGCTCCAGCCAGACGGCGGCACGCTGCTGGGCATCCGCTTCGGCACGGCGAAACGCCGGTGTCTTTAACAGACCGGCGAACACCCCACTTTTGAGGTGCTGATGTTGAGCGACCAGCAGGTTCTCAATCACGGTCATTTCGCGAAAAAGACGCACATGCTGGAAGGTACGCACCACCCCCATACGGGCTATTTGCTGTCCCGGCAAGCCTTCCAGATGCTGGTCCCGCAGCACAATAGTGCCGCCAGTCGGGCGATAGAAACCGGTCAGGCAGTTAAATACCGTGGTTTTACCGGCACCGTTAGGGCCTATCAACGACACTATCTCGCCCTGATGCAAATCCAGCTCGACGTTGTTGACCGCCAGCAGGCCGCCGAAGCGCATCATCAGGCCCCGGACCGACAATAATGGCTGCGTGCTCATGCCTGCTCTTCCTTCTTCTCAACCTGCAACTTGATCTGCGTACGCTTCATCGGTAACAGCCCTTGTGGCCGCCAAATCATCATCAGTACCATCAGCGCACCCAGTACCAACATGCTGTACTCATTCAGGTCACGCATCAGCTCACGCGATACCACCAGCAGGATGGCCGCCAGAATCACCGCGAACTGCGAGCCCATCCCACCCAGCACCACGATAGCCAGCACAAACGCCGACTCCACAAAGGTGAAGGATTCCGGGCTGACAAAGCCCTGACGGGCAGCAAACAGCGTCCCGGCAAAACCCGCAAATGCCGCACTGATGGTAAACGCCGTCAGTTTGATTTTGGTGGGACTCAGACCCAGCGAACGGCAGGCAATTTCATCTTCACGCAGCGCTTCCCAGGCACGGCCCAGCGGCATACGCAGCAGGCGGTTGATGACGAACAACGTCAACACCACCAGCAACAGCGCCACCATGTACAGGAAGATAATGCGGTCGCTAGGGTCGTAGCGCAGGCCAAAGAAGTGATGGAAAGTATCCCAACCGCCTTGCGCAGTACGGTTAAACTCCAGACCGAAGAACGTCGGCTTCGGAATCTGGCTGATGCCGTTCGGACCACCGGTAAAACCGGTATTGTTGAGCAGCAGGATACGCACAATCTCGCCAAACCCGAGGGTGACGATCGCCAGATAGTCACCGCGCAAGCGCAGTACCGGGAACCCGAGCAGGAAACCGGACAACGCGGCCGTCAGCCCTGCCAGCGGCAGGCACTGCCAGAAACCAAGGCCATAATAATGGCTCAGCAACGCGTAGGTGTAAGCGCCGATGGCGTAGAAACCGCCGTAACCCAGCACCAGCAGACCAGACAACCCCACCACCACGTTCAGGCCGAGACCCAAAATGATGTAAATCATGGTCAGCGTGGCGATATCCACCGTCCCGCGCGACACCACGAACGGCCAGGCGATGGCGGCGATAACCAACGCCAGCGCCAGCAGTTTTTGCCGTGGCGTACTGCCGTCAAAGCTCGGCAGCACAAAACTGGGGCCGGAAACTTTCTTCGCCCCTTGCGCCAGTGCAGGACGCAGTAATTGAAACAGGAACACCAGCGCGCAGGCAGCGATAATCCACATCCAGCGTACTTTTTCCGCGCCGTGTACCACCAGACGGGTTCCATCGAGACTCAGTTGCATCCCCATCAGGAATGTCGCCAGCACCAGCAGTACCAGCGCTGAGACCACAGCATTAACCAGCGTGTGCAGTTTCATACCTTTTCCACCTCCGGACGGCCCAGAATCCCGGTCGGCATCACCAGCAGCACCACGATCAACAGCGCAAAGGAGACCACATCTTTATATTCGGTACTGAGGTAGGCAGACGTCAGCGACTCTGCAATGCCGAGAATCAGGCCACCGATCATCGCCCCCGGAATGCTGCCGATACCGCCCAGCACAGCAGCGGTAAACGCTTTCATACCCGCCATAAAGCCGATATAGGGGTTAATCACGCCATAGAACTGGCCCAACAGCACCCCGGCCACCGCCGCCATCGCGGCACCGATAACGAACGTCAGCGAGATAACACGGTCGGTACTGATACCGAGCAGGCTCGCCATTTTCAGGTCTTCCGCACAGGCACGGCAGGCGCGTCCCATACGGGAGTAGCGGATAAACAGCGTCAGTGCCAGCATCGCCAGAAAGGTGACGACCCAGATAGTCAGTTGCATCGCAGAGAGCGTCGCGGCAAAGCCGTTGCTTTCACCCAACACCCACTGGCCCTGGATCAGGCTCGGCAACGCCACGTCACGCGACCCCTGCATCAAACTGACGTAGTTCTGCAGGAAAATCGACATCCCGATGGCGGAAATCAGTGCAATTAGACGTTTGGAATTACGCACTGGCTTGTAAGCCACACGCTCGATACTCCAACCGTAGGCGCTGGAGATCACCACCGCTGCGATAAACGCGACGCCAATCAATAGCCAGCCAGCGTCGATGCCCATCATCATCAACGCCGCAATCACGATAAAAGAAACATAACTACCGATCATGTACACCTCGCCGTGGGCGAAGTTAATCATGCCGATAATGCCGTAAACCATGGTGTAGCCAATGGCAATCAGCGCATAGGTGCTGCCCAACGTCACGCCGTTGAACATCTGCTGAAAGAAATAGAGGAACTGCTCGGACATACCTTAACCTTAGACATTGCCCCCGCAGCCTGACGGCTGAGGGGGCATCGGTATTGGGAGTAATACGGGTTCGGTTAATTACTTCGCCGGAGAAGAAGTACCGTCCGCATGCCACTCGAATACGCCAAATTCAAACCCTTTCAGGTCGCCTTTTTCGTCCCAGCTCAGCGGGCCCATCACCGTGTCTACCGACTTGGCTTTCAGGTCAGCGGCCAGTTTGGCAGGCTCGGTGCTGCCGGTACGCTGCATTGCCGTGCTCAACGACTGCAACGCGGCATAGGTCGTCCACACGAACGGACCAGTCGGATCCAGTTTCTTGGCTTTCAGCGCGTCAACGATCGGCTGGTTGGTCGGTACCTGATCATAACGTTTAGGTAAGGTGACCAGCATGCCTTGAGAAGCATCACCAGCAATGTTGGACAGCGACGAGTTGCCCACGCCTTCCGGGCCCATAAACTTGGTCGTCAGGCCTGCCGCACGAGCCTGGCGTAAGATCTGCCCCATTTCCGGGTAGTAACCGCCAAAGTAGACAAAATCGACGTTCTCTTTCTTCAGACGCGCCACCAGCGTGGAGAAATCTTTATCCCCAGCGGTGATCCCTTCGAACAGCACCACATTCGCATTGGCTTTTTTCAGGCTATCCTGCACGGAACGAGCCAGGCCTTCGCCATACTGCTGTTTGTCGTGTACTACAGCGATACGCTGCGGTTTAACGTGCTCCAGAATATATTTCGCGGCAGTCGGCCCCTGATCGGAATCCAGACCGGTGGTACGCATAATCAACTTGTAGCCACGGGTAGTCAGGTCAGGCGCAGTCGCGGCCGGTGTAATCATCAGCACGCCTTCATCTTCGTAAATGTCAGATGCAGGCTGAGTGGACGACGAACACAGGTGACCAATCACATAGTGAATACCTTCGTTAATCACCTTGTTGGCGACAGCAACGGCCTGTTTCGGGTCGCACGCGTCATCGAATTCCACACCCACCAGTTTGTTACCGTTCACGCCGCCCTTGGCGTTAATGTCGGCAATAGCCTGACGCGCACCGGTAAACTCCATGTCACCGTACTGCGCTACCGGGCCAGACATGGCACCGACGATCGCGACTTTGATATCCGCCGCGTTTACCGCATGGCTCATTGCCGCTGCCAGGCACCCCACCAGTAATGCGTTACCTTTGCTTAATTTCATCCGTTTTACCCCATCTGTCATTTTTGGATATTGCTATAATTATTGTCGTTAACCGTTATTGTTCGCACTTTTTCATACGGAATAACGAGTTAGACTCTACTATAAGCAATAGTTTGTAATAAGGCTTTATTATTCATAATATTAAACAGGAGTTTTATGCTGTAAATCAACTGTAATTCTCAGTAAAACACGGCACAAACAGAATAAAATACCATCTTTAAAATTTGAGTTTTGCTTTATAAATAGTCAGTTATGCTGGTTTGAATACCAAAGAATAATTAATTACTCGAAAAATTAATGCCGGGAAAACCTTTTTCCCTGTTAACCGTACAGAAAAAGTTACACAACCCTTTTTCTACAGGAACACTACAATATTCTTAAGAATCAACAGGAGTACCCGCGTATGAGACTCTCGGTTGAACGCCTCACAAAAATCAGCGAACAGGACAGGCATGACCTGGCTTTCATTTGGCCACACCAGAATTTCGACGCACTGGAGCGCGACCTGAACCATGATCACCGCCTGTTTGCCGCCCGTTTTAACGACCACCTGCTGGCCGGGGTGATTGTCGAAATCGATACAAATAGCGACAGCGCAGAGTTAACCGACCTGCAAGTCAGAACCTCCACCCGGCGGCATGGCGTCGGCAAGTATCTGCTCGAAGAGGTACTAAAAGCCTGCCCTGATGTGAAAGAGTGGTGGCTGGACGCCGCCGACCATGCCCTGGTCAGCGAAGCCGTGATGGATAAGTTTATGCAATCCTGCGGTTTCTATCCGGTATCCGGCGGCTGGGAATACATTGTCAATCAGGAAGGGAAGTGAACAAGGAAGAAAAGTAGTGGCGTGCCACAGGCGCATCCGGTGATGAAAGCCTGGGGTATAAAACAAAACGACCGGGTAGTTTGAACTATCCCGGTCGTTTAGACGTTGTATCGTCTGCGAATGGCGTAGCGTTACGCTTCGATAGCCGCCCGCAGTTTCTTCATGGCGTTCTTTTCTAACTGACGCACACGCTCAGCAGACACACCGTAATGATCCGCCAGTTCCTGCAACGTGGACTTATTATCATCGTCCAGCCAGCGGGCACGGATAATATGCTGGCTGCGCTCATCGAGCCCTTCCAGCGCATAGGTCAACTTGTCCGCCGCATGGGTTTCCCAGTTGTCCTCTTCGATGCCATCGGCAAAGTCGGAAGACTTATCCTGCAGGTACAGCATGGGTGCCATCGGCTGGCCCGGCTGCGCATCATCTTCCGGCGACGGATCAAAGGTCATATCCTGCGCCGCCATACGCGATTCCATTTCACGGACGTCTTTGCTGGTCACACCCAGCTCACGCGCCACCAGTTCCACTTCATCCTGATTGAACCAGCCTAAACGCTGCTTGGTCTTACGCAGGTTAAAGAACAGTTTACGCTGCGCTTTGGTGGTCGCCACCTTGACGATACGCCAGTTACGCAAGACATACTCGTGAATTTCGGCCTTGATCCAGTGCACGGCAAACGACACCAGACGAACGCCTACATCCGGGTTAAAGCGACGAACCGCCTTCATCAGACCGATGTTGCCTTCCTGAATCAGATCCGCCTGCGGCAGGCCATACCCTGAATAATTACGGGCAACATGAATAACAAAACGCAGGTGCGAAAGAATCAGCTGCTTGGCGGCGTCCAGATCCCCGTGATAATGCAGTCGTTCAGCCAGCGCCCGCTCTTCGTCTGCCGTCAGCATCGGATAGGCATTGGCGGCACGGATGTACCCTTCCAGACTGCCCTGGGGAACTAAGGCGAAAGTTTGCATATCTTTGGTCATTCCACCCCTCTCATTAATCATTCATAACGTTGCACATCATCGGATAGCATACCGGTAATTGCTGCACTTTCTGTGCCTAAAAAATCGATTTGCTGCGCCTAAACACTATTTAGTGTCTTACCACCGCTTTAGAGTGTGACGAGCCGCACAAGTTCCACCATTTTTAACCATCTTATTTTTCATATCAAGATGGCAGCACGGTGAAAGGCAGGCTGGCGAACAGCGAAGAAAGGAAGGCTCTAACTAACAATCTCAGTTACACACTTCCCCCGCCGGGCGTCACGCACTTCGGGGGAAGAGTATACCAGAAAACCATCAGGCCAGACGTCGAGACAGGTTATTGCGGTGTAAAACGGCGTAAATGTTGTACCGTTGCCAGCCAGGCCGCCAGCCAGCCAATCATCGCCGCGACCAGAATCAGCAGTAGCGCTTCATCCCAGCCCAACCCGCGTACCGTGAAGGTGGTGCCGAATACGGCTGCCACCTGCGCCGCCGCCCCGGATAACTTCCAGACCAGCGCCTGCGACAGGATTAACGACAATACCGCGCCGCAAAACCCCAATAACGCACCACCATGCAGGAACGGCCGCAGAATAAAACCGTCGGTAGCACCGATAAGTTTCATCACATTGATGGTTTCACGACGGCTGAAAATACTGAGCCGCACACTGTTGCCGATCACCAAAAAGACGGCGACAACCATCAGAATACCTATCGTCGCTGCCACCTGGCCCACCAGCCCGGTCAACGCCACCAGACGAGAGAACCAGCTGTCGTCCATGCGCACTTCATCCACCCCTTGAATAGCGGCGATGCGATCGCGCAAGGTCGTGAGTGTCTGGTTAGACTGGAAGCCCAGCTTCGGCGAGACAATGGCCACCGCCGGCAGTGGATTTTCCTCCAGCATATCCAGCGCGCCGCCAAAACCGGACCAGTTACGGAACTCGCCCATCGCTTCCTTGCGTGACAGGTAGTTGACCTTATCTACGCCATCTTCCGCCTTGATTTTGCCCATCACCGCTTCGGCGGCGTTGTCATCCAGCGACTTGTCCAGATACACCGTCAATTGCGGTGTGGGATACCATTGTGACGCCGCCTGACTGACGTTTTTCCACACCAGATAACAGATGCTGGGCAGTGTCAGTGAAATGGCGATCACCATGATGGTTAATAACGTAGCCAGCGGCTGACGCAACATATCGCGCAGGGTATTAGCCCACGCGTACCGCCACTGTTCCTGCCAGCCTCCTTGCAAAGCACGGGACTTGGATTTGGTGTTGTTGGCGGTTCGCTGCGTGCGGGTATTATTCGCCATCGTGACCTCCCAGCATGCGACCTTGCGCCAACGTCAGCACCCGATAATGGCGACGGGCGATAAGCCCGGTATCATGCGTTGCCATCAGCACGGTGACGCCCACGCGGTTAAACTCTTCAAATAAGCGCAGAATGCCTTCGGAGAGCGCGTCATCCAGGTTGCCGGTCGGTTCGTCCGCCAGCAGTACGGCAGGCTTATTCACCACCGCCCGGGCAATGCCGACACGCTGTTGTTCACCGCCAGAGAGCTGAATCGGGTAGCTGCGCGCCTTGTCGAGCAGTCCGACCTTATCCAGCGCCGCCGACACGCGGCGACGGATATCCTCGGCGCTGGCACCGGAGATAATCAGCGGCATAGCGACGTTTTCATACACCGTGCGATCCATCAGCAAATGGTGATCCTGAAAGATCATCCCGATCTGCCGACGCAAGAACGGCACCTCACGTTTTTTCAGACGGCTGATATCGTGACCGCCAAACAGGATATGGCCCGCGCTGGGGCGCTCAATCCCGCAAATCAGCTTCAGCAGGGTACTTTTCCCCGCACCAGAGTGACCGGTCAGAAATACCATTTCAGCCGGGCGGATATGAAAATCCACCCCCTGCAACGCCTGGCGACCACCGAGGTACGCCTTACTGACCTGCTCAAACCGAATCATCCGTTTTAATCCTCACGGGCAAACAAGGCTTCAATAAAATCATCCGCCTTGAACGGCCTTAAATCATCGATACTCTCTCCCACCCCGATGTAGCGGATAGGAATGCCGAACTGATCGGCGATAGCGAAGATCACGCCGCCCTTGGCGGTGCCATCCAGTTTAGTCAACGTGATGCCACTGAGCCCAACCGCCTCATTAAACAGTTTGGCCTGACTGACCGCGTTCTGACCGGTACTGGCATCCAGCGTCAGCATCACTTCGTGCGGTGCGTCTTCATCCAGCTTCTTCATCACGCGCACAATTTTCTTCAGTTCTTCCATCAGGTGCGATTTGTTTTGCAAACGACCGGCAGTATCAGCAATCAGCACATCGACACCACGCGCTTTCGCAGCCTGCAACGCATCGAAAATCACCGAGGCGGAATCCGCACCGGTGTGCTGCGCCACTACCGGCACATTGTTACGCTGGCCCCACACCTGCAACTGCTCTACTGCCGCCGCGCGGAACGTATCGCCCGCCGCCAGCATCACCGATTTGCCTTGCGCCTGATACTGACGCGCCAGCTTGCCGATAGTGGTGGTTTTCCCCACCCCGTTGACGCCGACCATCAAAATGACGAATGGCGTCTTGCTGTCGATAGCCAGCGGCATGTCCACTTTCGCCAGAATCTCGCTCATTTCCGCTTTCAGCAACGCGATCAGCGCTTCGGCATCTTTCAGTTGCTTGCGGCTGGCATGTTCGGTCAGACGGGCGATAATTTTGCGGGTGGTTTCCACCCCGACATCGGCGATAAGCAGTTGTTCTTCCAACTCATCAAACAGATCGTCATCAATTTTCTTACCGCGAAACAGACCGACAAATCCTGAACCCAGATTCTGACGGGTCTTAATCAAGCTGCGCTTGAGGCGGGCAAAAAAACCTTCTTTGGTTGGGCGTTCCTGCTCTTGCGACACAACCGGTGCCGCCATCGCCGCTACCGTATCGTGCTCGGGTTCAGCCTGCTCCTCGACTTGCGCGTCATCTGGCGTTTCGGTGTCGTCTACTGCGTCGGCGTCAACGGCGACCTCATCCTCTACACCAGCATCTGGCGTATCGGCTACCAGCGTCATCGCCGGTTGTTCGGGTGCTGCGGTTGATGCTTCTACTGCCGTGTCCAACGGTTGCGCATCTGACAACGGCGTTTGCGCCGTTTCGGCTATCACCGCGTCTTGTACCGGCTGCTCGGGTACGTTTTCACTGATATTCTGTACCGATGCCACTGCCGCAGGCGTTACGTCATCCGCAGTCTGCTCTGCGGTCTGTGTCGCTTCCGGCACCGGTTGCGATTGTTCGGTTTGCTCTTCGTCCTGACGCCCTAATCCCAGCCAGGAAAAAAATCCGCGCTTTTTCTCTTTCGCCATCGTGTAATTGCGCTCCTGCCACCCAGTGCGGCTGATCAATAACCAATGAAGTCAATAAAACAACGAGTTTAACACTTTCCCGACGCCAGCAACACGCGCCGGACCACCGGGGAGAGTGACAATCTCCGTAACCAGGTGTGTCAAACAACCGACAAATCTGCGAATTTGGGGGATTTTTCCGCGTTTCCTCCCATTAACTGCATCTTTACATTTGCTACACCGGCCACCACCGTTAAAATAACGCCTCACAAAATCCGACGGGCAGCCCGCCGGTACCCTTTTCAGCAAAATACAGGTTATGGCAAAACATCAAGCGACATCCGCACCCGGCCAAATCCGCATCATCGGCGGGCAATGGCGTGGCAGAAAACTCCCCGTGCCGGACAGCCCCGGTTTACGCCCTACCACCGACCGCGTACGTGAGACCCTGTTTAACTGGCTCGCACCGGTGATTGCACACTCTCGTTGTCTGGACTGTTTTGCCGGTAGCGGCGCGCTGGGGCTGGAGGCGCTGTCCCGTGCCGCCGCCCACGCCACGCTGCTGGAAGCCGAGCGCAATGTTGCACGTCAGTTGACGCAAAACCTGGCACTGCTGCGTGCAGATAACGCCGAGGTGGTGAACACCGACACGCTGCAATGGCTGGCTAAACCGTCGTCGGCGCGTCCTTTCGATGTGGTGTTTCTTGACCCGCCATTTCGCCGTGGCCTGTTAGACGACACACTGCGGCTGTTGGAAGCCGGTGACTGGCTAGCGGAAGAAGCCTGGATCTATATCGAAACCGAGGCGGAAAACCGCATGCTGGCCATTCCGCCCACCTGGTCGCTACACCGGGAAAAAACCGCAGGACAGGTTTCCTATCGTCTTTATATCCGTCACGCATCTGACGCAACGCCTGGAGGCAACGATGAGCATTTGGATTAACTTTGGCCGACTGCTGATGCTGGGTATATGGGGATTCTTGATTCTGAACCTGATTCATCCCTTTCCACGCCCACTGAACATTTTCATGGTGCTGGCAATGGGATTCATGCTGTTGATGCACGGCGTGCAATTTCTGCTGCTCAAAGCCAGTCAACCCAAAGACGCCCCGCCGCTCAGCGGGATGTTGCAGTTGCGCATCTTTCTGTTTGGGGTATTCGAATTACTGGACTGGCAGCGCAAACAACCCGTGCCGCCGCGTAAAAAACGCTAACGGCAAACCGCCTATCAGCAGGGACACGGTGGCGCGCCACGCGCCACCGGATAGCTTAGGTTTTTTTACCGGGCAAATAAGGGAAATGGGTAACGTTATCGCCCAGGTCTGAAATACGCGCACTATCGCGATCACGCCCGGTCACCGCATCAATACGGATAACCGCCTGAAGCGGAATATAGCTGCGGCCCACACCGGCAAACTCCGTTTTCAGTTTTTCCGTGGTGGGATCAACCAGTACCGCAGACTGGTTATCGAAAACGAAGTCGGCAATTTCAATAAATCCGAACAGACTGCTCTGCACCAGCTCGCGCACATATAGCTGATAGTTCTTACCATTATTGATGAACTGGATACGGTAAAGTACGGGTTCATTGCTCATTAAAAGTTCGTCTCCCCCGGCTGGTTGTCGGGTATCATCATTCCGTCACAAAAACTGGCCGCTAACATAGCATGAAGCCTGACGCCTCTCCACCGGCAGACCGGTCGAGATCGCGGATCGCCCCTGCCCCGCTATCAGGTTCTACCTATACTTAGGTGACAACACGTTGACCGGACATGACTTAGACAGGCAACGCCTGTCGGCGTGCCTCCACACTGCCGGGCTGGCCAACAAAAAGCGAACACGCCGACTTTCGCGACACGACGGGGCGGCGTCTTATTCACCCGATTACCCGATTAAAGGACACCCTATGCTCTGGTCTTTTATTGCCGTATTTTTTTCTGGCTGGCTGTATGTCGATGCCAGCTATCGAGGCCCGGTCTGGCAGCGCTGGTTGTTCAAACCGCTCACCCTGCTGTTGATGATGCTGATGGTCTGGCAGACACCGCAACTCGGTATCCCCGGCTATCTGGTCGTGTTGGGGCTGGCCGCCACCCTGATAGGTGACGCGCTGTTACAGCTGTCGGGCGAGAAAGTGCGGTTTGCGCTGGCCGCCTATCTGGCAGCGCATGTGCTCTACACCATCAGTTTTTTCACCGTTCAGCCTTCGCTGGGCTTATTCTGGCCATTGCCGCTGGCGCTGATACTGCTGTCGGCGCTGCTCCTGGCACTGCTGTGGTCACGGCTGAAAGCCGAGCGTTTGATGGTCACCGCGCTGGTATTAGTCACCGCCTTTATGGCATGGGTGGCAGGGGAGCACTATTTTTCGCTGGGCAACGCCGCCAACTTCTCGTTACTGGCAGGCACGCTGCTGTTATTCGTCGGCCACGCCATCTGGCTGGTGAATCATTTTCGCGTTAGCTTCCGCGCCTATCAGGCATTGATGGCTATCTGTTACTTTGGCGGCCATTTCCTGATAGTGCGTTCGCTTTACGTCTGATAACAGCGGCCTCCCGGCCAACCGGGGGCACATCGTTAGTGACGCGTTTAGTGGCGTGTTGAGTTACGCGCCTTTACGCAACAAATAACGATACGGCAGTTGCTCGGTCGTTTGCGCCAGCAACTCATGCTCCATGTAACGGCAAAAACCGGGAATATCGCGGGTAGTCGCCGGGTCATCGGCGATGATCAACAACGTTTGCCCGGTCTCCATCTTGCGCACCGTTTTGCGCACCATCATCACCGGCTCCGGGCAGCGCAGTCCTTGTGCGTCCAGCGTGTGGTCTGGATTGGCGAAAATATCGGTCATTCAGTGTCTCATTATGCTTATCGAATACAGTGCGGCGTAGTTATGCGGCATCGTTATTGCAGCGTAGTTTACGCTTCCCGCGAGGGGGTGCAAGCCACCCGCCGAACATGAATTATAAGCACAAAAATGATGCGCTGACTAAGCATTGCAAAGCCGCAACAACGCGGTATGATGCCGACACGTTAGCGTTAAAAAGACGCATATACCCTAAATAACGCAAGTTACCGCACGGCAGAAACCGAACGTCTCATCCTGAGCTTATCTGAGCCAGTTATTCAGGTGAAACAAGGACGACCAGGGCGGCGGTAACCTGAAACATGGCGGGTATGACGAGGCAATAGTCTGGGTTCCCTCACCCCAATAACCAAAAAAAGGTCACATTATGTTTCAGTTCTCCGCGCAACAGCGGCTGACAGCGCTATGCTGGCTGTCGCTCTTCCATATTCTGGTCATTATTTCCAGTAACTATCTGGTGCAGTTGCCCATTACGATTTTTGGCTTTCACACCACCTGGGGCGCTTTTACCTTCCCGTTTATCTTTCTGGCTTCTGATTTGACGGTACGCATTTTCGGTGCGCCGCTGGCCCGCCGCATCATTCTGACCGTGATGGTACCGGCACTGATCACCTCATATCTGGTCTCTTCCCTGTTTTATAAAGGTGAATGGCAGGGCTTCAGCGCGCTGAGTCAGGTGAATCCGATGGTCGCACGTATCGCCGCCGCCAGCCTGATGGCTTATGTGCTGGGTCAGATTCTCGACGTACACGTTTTCAACCGCCTGCGTCAGCTCAAAGCCTGGTGGGTGGCCCCAGCAGCCTCCGCGGTGTTTGGTAACCTGAGCGATACGATCGCGTTCTTCTTTATCGCCTTTTATCGCAGTACCGACCCGTTCATGGCGACCCACTGGATGGAAATCGCGACGGTAGATTATTTCTTCAAGATCGCCATCAACCTGGTCTTCTTCCTGCCGATGTACGGCGTACTACTCAACATGTTGCTGCGCCGCCTGAGCCAGCCAGGTAGCTCGCCGTTCCAGAATCAGGCCGCCTGATACACGTTTTTATGTAAAACGGATTTTCCCGCCCAGAAAGGGGTTTCGGAATAGCCGGAAAATTGCCTGCCTCAACCTGATTCGGGCGTAATAACAGCCAGCGTAATAACAAAACGCTTGTTTTTATGCCCCGAATCAGGTGCCATAGCGCCACTTCTGTTTTTGTTCGTGATGAAAGAAAGGATACCCATGCCAAACTTAGCGAAATATATCGGTATTGGTCTGCTGGCCGCTACACTGGCTGCTTGTGACGGCAACAGTGATAAAAAAGCCACCGCGCCAGCCGCTAACCCGGCGGCAGAAAAAACCACCGTGCAGAATGTGTCCCTGCTCTCCGGTAAACTGAGCTTTACCCTGCCAGACGGCGTGAGCGACCAAAGTGGTAAACTGGGCAATCAGAACAACAACATGCACGTTTATGCGGATCAGAGCGGCCAGAAAGCCATCATCGTGATTATCGGTGATGACACACCGCTGGACCTGCCAGCATTGGGCCAACGGTTGGAACAACAGCAACGTAACCGCGACGCCAGCCTTCAGGTACTGGGCAACAAAACGACTGAGATCAACGGTCATCAGATTCAACAATTAGACAGTGTCATGACCAGCAATGGACAGAAAGCCTTCTCATCCATCGTACTGGCTAAAGTAGACAGTCGCTTGTTGACGCTGCAAATCACCCTGCCAGCAGATAACGTGTCTCAGGCGCAGACTGACGCAGGCAAGATAATCAGTACGCTGAAACTGAACTGATTCGACGTCTTCTCGATTATCCCGCCGCGCCAGCAATGGCTGACGGCGGGAATATGCTCACCCCACGCGACCTTCCTGCCCCACACGCAACGACAACCGCACCGTCAGCAACAACCCCACTAACGCCAGTACCGCCGCAGCCAGATAGATAGTATCGATAGGGGTGTAGGCCATCATGACGCCCGCCGCCGGTCCTGCCACCCCCAGTGAGAGATCAAGAAAGATGGTATATGTCGCCAGCGCGCTGCCCTGATTCTGTGCGGATACCGCTTTGACGGCCACCACGCCCAGCGCCGGGAATACCAGTGAAAACCCGGCACCAGCGAAAAACGCGCCCACTTCCGCCATCAGTGGGTAAGACGCCAGCCACACCAGCAGCAGACCGGCACCTTCCACCACAAAACAGACCAGTGCTACGCGCAGGCCACCAAAACGGCTAATCACATTCGGGAACAACAGCCGTGTACCAACAAAAGCACAACTGAACACACTCAGGGTCAGCGCGGCACCCTCCCACTGATGGCTGGCGTAAAACAACGTGATAAACGTTGAAATCACGCCAAATCCTGCGGATGCCAGCGACAAAATCACACCATACAACCAGACCTTACCCAGTACCTCACGAAACGGCAGTTTCTTACCCGGCGTGACCGTAACCGCCGGACGCGGCAGCGCCAGTAAAATCGCCGTACCGGCCACCACTACAATCACCAGTGCCAGCAAACGCAATCCACCCAGATGATAAATCCATACCCCTAGCGGCGCGCCAATCGCCATCGCGCCGTAAGTCGCCACACCGTTCCACGAAATCACCCGGCCAATGTGTAACGACCCGACCACACCAACGCCCCATAGCGTGGCGCCGGTCCCGGCAAAGCTCTGCCCTATTCCGAGAATCAGACGACCCGCGCACAGTAAGACCAGCGCCAGCATCGGTGAGTTGTCGCTCCAGGAGGCCAGCGCATAGAACACGCCACTTAGCAGTACTCCCGTCAATCCAAACACCACCACCTGCTTTGGCCCTTTTTCATCGGCATGGCGACCAGCACGAGGACGACTGAGCAGGGTAGAAAAATATTGCAGGCTGATAACCAAACCGGCCCAGAATGCGCTAAACCCGAGGTGTTCATGCACATACCCCGGCAATACCGCCAGCGGCAAACCAATATTCAGGTAACTGGCAAAATTAAACATCACCACAGACATGATGCGTAAATTCAAACGTAAGCCACCGGGAGAGGGTTTCGGCGCTACAGGCGGAGTGGCAACTGGCATGACGGATAGGCTCGCTTTCGGGTCGCGTCGACAGGCGAACGCGGCAGACAGACAACGTTAAGATTCCGAGTATAAACAAGACATTTTCGTCTTTCAGCATCAATCCGGGTGATATAACTTCTTTACGCGATAACGTTTACATGAGCACGACGTTGACATAACGACAGTGCGCCTGCGTTATACTCAGCAAGCGTATTACGTCCAGGAGAAACTGCATGCCTGTGAAGCCCGCCGCCCCGCACACGTCATCGACCGAACAGGGTGCGCCGCATCAACAACCCGGCCGTCTGGCCCGCTGGCTACATCGCATCCGGTCGGTACCGACTATCGCGCATCTTATCCGTGCAGGAGAACGCTTTAACGACCGCATGGGTAACCAGTTCGGTGCCGCTATCACCTACTTTTCATTCCTGTCGTTGATTCCGATTTTGATGGTGTCGTTCGCCACGGTTGGGTTTGTGTTGGCCTCCAACCCCGACCTGCTGACGGGGCTTATCAACCGTATCGTCAACAGCATCAGCGACCCGAACCTGGCCCGTACCCTGAAGAACACCGTGAATACCGCCGTACGCCAGCGCACGACTGTCGGACTGACCGGCTTGCTGATAGCGCTGTATTCGGGCGTTAACTGGATAGGCAACCTGCGCGAGGCGATTCGCGCTCAGTCACGCGATGTGTGGGAGCGCCAGCCCCATGAAGAAGAGAAACTGTATCTGCGCTATCTGTGGGACTTCCTGTCGCTGATTGGGTTGCTGCTGGCACTGGGGATCACGCTCTTTCTCACCTCGGTCGCGGGTAGCGCGCAGGCCACCATTGTGCGGGCGTTGGGTCTGGGCGGCATTGAATGGCTGCGACCGGCCATGACGTTAATTGCGTTATCCATCTCTATTTTCGCCAACTATCTGTTGTTTTTGTGGATACTGTGGGTGTTGCCGCGCCATAATCCCCGACGCACACCGCTGCTACGCGGCACATTAATGGCAGCCATCGGCTTTGAAGTGTTGAAATTCGCCATGACGGTGGCGTTACCCAAACTGGCGACCTCACCTTCCGGTGCCGCGTTTGGTTCCGTTATCGGCCTGATGACATTTTTCTACTTCTTTGCACGCCTGACGTTGTTCTGCGCCGCCTGGATAGCCACGGCAACCCCGAAAAACGATGCCAGCCGACAGGCACCGTTACCCGATGCCTGACGTGTACCACGCTGATAACCAGGAGTACCCCATGCCATTCGTTAATATTCGCATCACCAAAGACGGCGCCAGCGCCGAACAAAAGAAACAGCTGATTGCCGGTGTAACGCAGTTGCTGGTCGATACGCTGGGGAAAAATCCGGCCACCACTGTCGTCATTATCGATGAAGTGGAAACCGACAATTGGGGTATTGGCGGACAGAGCGTTACCGAGCGCCGCCAGCCGCAGTCATAACAGGAAACACACTGTATTAACCGTTCACTCTGCGGCAAGGATCGGGATTACAAGCGGTTTTCCCGATCCATATCATGAAAAAATAAAACATCGTTTCATCGCTATTGACTCTACGCTGTGTAATGTTGAGACTGGCGCTAGTTTCCATTGGGTTCACCTTCTCTTTTTTACAGGTCAGCTGTCATGACGATGAAGAACATTGCGATTATTGGCGAGTGCATGATTGAACTGTCACAAAAAGGCGCGGATCTTAACCGTGGCTTTGGTGGCGATACCCTCAACACCGCCGTCTATATCTCCCGTCAGGTAAAACCAGACGCGCTCGGTGTGCACTACGTCACCGCACTGGGCACCGACTCCTTCAGTAGTGAAATGATGGCGTCCTGGCAACAGGAAGGGGTCAAAACCGATCTGATCCAACGTCTGGACAACAAATTACCGGGGCTGTATTTCATCGAAACCGACGCTACCGGCGAGCGTACGTTTTACTACTGGCGTAACGACGCTGCCGCCCGTTACTGGCTGGAAAGCCCGGATGCCGAAGCCATCAGCCAGCAACTGGCGAAATTCGACTACATCTACCTGAGCGGTATCAGCCTGGCTATCCTCAACCAGCACAGTCGCGAACGTCTGCTGGCCGTGTTGCGTGCGTGCCGCGCCAACGGCGGCAAAGTGATTTTCGACAACAACTATCGCCCGCGTCTGTGGCAAAGCAAGGAAGAAACCCGTCAGTCGTACAGCGCGATGCTGGCCTGCACCGATATCGCTTTCCTGACGCTGGATGACGAAGATATGCTGTGGGGTGAGATGCCGATAGATGAGGTGCTCAACCGCACCCACGGCGCTGGCGTGACCGAAGTGGTTGTCAAACGTGGCGCAGATTCCTGCCTGGTGTCTATTCAGGGCGAATCACTGCTGGAAATTCCGGCCATTAAACTGCCGAAAGAGAACGTCGTCGATACCACCGCGGCGGGTGACTCATTTAGCGCCGGTTACCTGTCAGTACGTCTCAATGGTGGCAGTGCCGAAGAGGCCGCCAAACGCGGTCACCTGACTGCCAGTACCGTGATTCAATACCGCGGTGCCATTATCCCGCTGGAAGCCATGCCCGCCTGAACAGCGCTATAGCGCCGAAGAAACCAAAAACGC
>NZ_CM001977.1:4361173-4467233 GCF_000406165.1 Dickeya zeae NCPPB 2538
GTACCATGCGTGACGGCGTTTTTATTGCTATCGAGTTATTGCCATAAAACCGCGGCGATAAAACCACGATTATCACTACCGAACGACAGTTGCCCACTTACTGCCGGTTATCAAACCGACAGCAAGTGGAACACTAACACTACCTACCCAAACCAATACTGCGCGTTAGCGATCGGGGGGGTTAGCGCACCGCCGAGTTTTCATCCTGCGGTGCTCTGGCTGCATCCGGCGTGGCAGACGGGGCGTTATTGTCCGGCTTCATGATGCTCATATAGGTTTCCCGCAACGCCTTCATGTTGGCTTCGGGCTCACCTTGTGGTTGCAGCATCATCAATGTCGCTTCCTGGGACAGTTGTTGATGCAGTTCCTGATTCAGCATCTCCAGCGTAACGGACGCCAGATAATTCTGACGCAGCTTCTGATATTGCTCCGGTGCGATATCCACCACCCCGTTTTTCTGCGAACGCAGGCGCTGATCCATCAGAATATCGGTGCTGGCACGGGCGTAAGTCGCGAACAGTTTACCCAGCTCTTCTGTCTTGCGTGCCATCAGCGTTTCGAACTCAGCCTGAGACAACCCTTTATCCCGTAACGCCAGCAGTTCTTTGCTCAGGAATGTGACACCTGTCTGCGCTGACTCGCCGGTAACATTATCCAGATGGATAGCGCACTGGGCGCGGCCATACACCACGTTGCAGTCAAAACGGATATTGGTGTCTTTCAGCGGACTTTTGGTCAATGCCTGCTGCATATGCCAGAACAGCGCCTCGCGTGCCAAATCGCTATGCCAGTAACGGGCCAGCGCCTTTGAATCACGAATGGGCTGCCAGGGCATATCCCACACCAGCGACAGAATATCCTGTCTTACACCGCTATCCATCAGGCTTATCGGGTTAGACGGCATCGCAGACAATGTCGGCAACGGCGATGGCGTCACCCGTTTCCCCTGTAACGGCGAAAACACCTTGTCTATCTGCTCGGCGATAGCACGACTGTCAACATTCCCCACCACGTACAACGTCATGGCATCTGGCGTGTACCAGGTTTTGTAGTATTTACTCAGTTGTTCGGCCGTGACCGCTGCTTTCAGCGGCTGCCCTGGCGCGTATGACAGCAATGACGATCCCTTCAAACGATAGCGCCAGCTCGGGTCCTGCGGATTGGCAGGTGCGGTGGCTACCGGGTCAATCATCTTCGTCGCTGATGCGATGCGCTTATCATTAATCGGCAACTGGCCTGCAGTATCCGCCAGCCAGCTCAGCGCGTCCTTCAACAGGTCGGGCCGGTTATTCGGCAGACTCAGGTTGTACGAAGTAAAGTCATACGACGTCGTGGCCGGAGGCAACGGCCGGGTTTCGCTTTCAGACTGCTGCCACAAGGATGGCAACTGGCCTGCAGAAAAGGTATCGCGCGGCAACAATGCCAGGCGTGGAATAAAATGGGCAAACCCCGTCTGTTGCGCATTTTCCGTCAATGAACCGGTATTAATCATCAGCCGTAGTTCAATCCGGTCACTGGGACGCTGGGGTGTTGCAAGAAGCTGCCAGCTAAAGCCGTTATCCAGCTTGCCTTGTTGCCAGGCGGGATCGGGTTGTAGTGCTTCAGCCTGCACGTTGCCGACAGTCATCGCCAGCAACACTCCACCAACAAAAAGGCCAAATTTGGTGCCCTGCATGTGAACCCCTACTTTTAATCACTAACCAATACAGTATGTTTTTGTGAATTCGGGTGACATCGTCCTGTCACCTCACGTGTCATACCCACATCGTTCGAGCTGCAGGACAACGCGCCCGTTTTGAACAACGCAAAACGCGGGCCCTTCAAGGGAAAAGCTCATATGAGCCTGTAACGCGGCAACCGGGTGAGTGAGGGCAGCCAACGCACCTGCAACTGGAAGTACGACGGGTATAGTCGCCCCACAAAAAACGAGAGGCGAAGTGTACCATCAGGTTAGACAGCGTGCTTTCGTCTATGTCACTCAACAACGTGAAAATAAGAGTAAAAAATTTAGTGGCGCCTAAATCTAACACAGAATGGATGAAAATTACCCACAGTCCGTGAAACGAACTGTGGGTAACCGGCAGGGAAAAATCCGAACTACACTATCTGACTATCAGGATGGACGGGATTGCGCCGCCGTGCCGCCCTCGCGGCCGGACAACACATCGCTCATCTGTTTGGAATCAAGCTGTTTACACCACTTGGCAACCACTACCGTCGCCACACCGTTGCCCACCAGGTTGGTCAGCGCACGGGCTTCGGACATAAAGCGGTCAATCCCCAGAATCAGCGCCAGACCGGCAATCGGCAGATGTCCTACGGCAGAAATGGTCGCCGCCAGCACAATAAAGCCACTACCCGTCACACCCGCTGCACCTTTGGAGGACAACAGCAACACCACCAATAACGTTATCTGATGCCAGATATCCATGTGGCTGTTGGTGGCCTGAGCGATAAATACTGCCGCCATGGTCAGGTAAATCGAGGTACCGTCTAGGTTGAAGGAGTAACCAGTCGGGATAACCAGACCCACCACAGATTTTTTACAACCCAGTTTTTCCATCTTCTCCAGCATACGCGGCAGCGCAGACTCGGAAGACGACGTACCCAGTACGATAAGCAGCTCTTCACGAATGTAACGAATGAATTTGAAGATGCTGAAACCGGTGGCTCTGGCAATGGTACCCAGCACCAGTACCACGAACAGGATACAGGTAATGTAGAAGCAGATGATCAACTGCCCCAGTTGTATCAGCGTACCCACGCCATATTTACCGATGGTAAAGGCCATCGCACCAAATGCCCCCAACGGTGCCAGACGCATGATCATATTGATGATGCCGAAAATGACCCGGGAGAAACTGTCAATCACGTCAAAAATCAGCACACCTTTGTCGCCCAGGTGGTGCAGAGCAAAACCGAACATGACCGCAAACAACAACACCTGCAGGATGTTGCCGCTGGCAAAGGCGCCAATAACGCTGGAAGGAATAATATCCATCAGGAACGGCACCACGCCTTGCTTTCCGGCTTCCGTAGCATAGTTCGCTACCGCTGCAGCGTTCAACGACGACGGATCGACGTTCATGCCCGCGCCAGGCTGCAATACGTTCACCACCACCAGACCGATAATCAGCGCCAGTGTACTGACAATCTCAAAATAGAGCAGCGCAGCCGCACCGGTGCGCCCGACCGCTTTCATACTCTCCATCCCGGCAATACCGGTGACGACAGTACAAAAGATCACTGGCGCGATCACCATTTTGATTAATTTCACGAATCCATCGCCCAGAGGCTGCATCTGCTGCCCCAGCGCCGGGTAGAAATGACCCAGCAGTATCCCTATGGTAATAGCTGTAAGCACCTGAAAGTAGAGACTTTTGAATATTGATTTTTTCATAGTGTGACGTCCTTTGATGGGAAAAGACACGGGGGACAAAGAACGATAAAGTTGCCGCCTGTGCTTGCGTCGGAAAATAACATCCCGATAACAGAGAAAATACTTTTATAACTTTAGTTTGTGAACGTCCGGTTAAAAACAAGAGCTGAATCGCTTCAACAAAACCTTTCCCAAAAACATTGCATTAATTTGTCGATAACATCACGCATAACCAACACTCATTGTGACGCATGAAAAACCGCGCCACAGCACTATTCTGCGCTGATTCATAAGAATTTTTTGTGAATGGGATCACGGGTAACAACCAGGTTAACAAAGCGTGAAGCACGAACCGACAAAAAGGGATGAGAGAAGAGGCGTATGGCGAGGAGAGGACCCCGCCATGGGTAGGCAAATCTCGTTATTGGTGACGGGCCGCCATCATCGCCAACAGGCGTAAACTGGACGAGTAGTAATCTTCCGCGGCACCGGGCTGATCACTCAACGCGTCGAGATTACCCATCGTCAGGTCACGTACCGCCAGTAAACCGCCCTGCATCGAGTACGGTGCGGTATTATTGCTCAGCACATCAATCCAGGCCGGTGTCGAAAGGCGAGAATAATTACGCCAGTACAACTGGAACGGCACCAGCGCCGTGGTTTTGGCATCATACCAGTACAGGTATAACGGCACGCGGATAGCGTCATAACTGAAACGCGATGCCCAGGCCGTGGCCGGTGCCATCGTGCCATCGGCATTCAACGCCACCCAGTCCGTTGGTAAGCCAACCTGACCGAAGCGCATTTCACCAATCAGCGATAAACCATCGTCAATCAGTTGCCGCCACACCTGCAAATGGCTGCGACGGGCAAAGTCTTGCCAGGCAGGGAACAGGAAATAAGATGGATTCAGAACCACATAACTGTTTTTATTGAAGCCATAGGCACCGGGCAACATCACGGTTCGGCCTGCGAACTGGATAATCTCATGACTGATGACCGCTTTCTGAATAATGTCCGAGGCTTGCAAATAGCTATTGTCCTGCCACTTGTTCCCGGCCTTCAGCAACGCCCACGCAATCAGTACATCACCATCCGACGCGTTGTTTTTATCAACGACCGGATTAGCTGCCGACGGGTCATAGCGCCAGTAAAACAAGCCGCTGGACGTATCCCTGAGGTGACTTTGCGTCCAATTCCACAGGCTATCGAATGCGGCACGGTCGCCATAGTGCACCGCCATCAACATGGCAAATCCCTGGCCTTCGGTATGACTGACATTCTTGTTGCCGGTATCCTGAATGCGTCCGTCTGAGGTCATGAAGTGGCTTTTGTAGGTTTCCCAACCGGTTGCTGCCGTTGCCGACACGCTAAACCACATCATCGCTATCAATACCCAACCACGCCACATTGGCTTTATCATGTTATCCCCCGGCTCAATGCTGATAACGAAACAGCAAAATCGAGCCATTGTCAGTTTCCTCACAGGACAGCGGGACATATTCCGCTCCGCCCTGCTCACATAGCCAATGGCTGTAGAGTCCTTGCAATACTGCCGCCATTGACATCCTCCATCGTGTGCTACCCGCTGCCCCCACCAGAACAGGCAATGACAGATGATAAATCTCCAGCCGGTTTTCATACGGCCGCAGGTCCACACATCCCCAGTGAAACAGGGACAATACCTGATTCATCTCCCGTTCAAGGTCGGCGACAGTAACCGCTGCGGGCAACGAATAACGTTCCGCCAGTTGCCTGCCCATGTGACGTAAAAACGCCAGCCCTTCCTGCTCACCGGCGCTATCCATCATCCCATTGACGATCACACCGAACAAATCCGCCCAGCCAGGCGGCAATTGCTGCTGGCGATAATAGTTCAATGCATGCTGTTGCAGGTCACTCATGCTTATTTACCTCCGAGCCCGTAGCGGAAATAGAGCTGTGCCGTGGTTTCGTTATAGTTGCCAAAGGTGTCATAGCCCATCTGCCCACCGACGGTCACGTCCCTGGTGACGCGATAATCCGCACCGACATGCACGTTGTAGCCGATACCGCTCTTGCTATCGCCCGCATAGTGGGATTCTTTGGTGAGCCCCTGCGACTCCGCAGATTCCAGCAGCGTCTGCCAGTCAGGGTTATTGGGGAAGTAAGCACTTCGATCGCGCGAGTAAGACTGGTACCCCACCGACACGCCCGCCCTGACACTCAGGTCATCATATTTCTGGCTCCACTCCACTGGAAACGACACGGAGACATAGTCTTGCGGGCTAAAATAGCCACCCTGACCGAAACTGTAGTAACCCAGGTCGTTGGCAAAGTTCATCCAGCTCAAGCTAATACCGGTTTTCAACTCACGATCGCGGTCATGGAACGGCCGGATATAAGCGCCGGCATTGGCCATCACGCTGGTATTGCTCTTCACATTGTCGCCAAGGTAACTGTAAGCACCGCCGCCGCCATAGAACCCGACATCACCGTTGTCATAGCTCAACAGCACATTGCCGCCGTTTTTGGTGACCTGTCCCCAGCGTTTGCCGGTCAGCGGATCTTTGGCACCGACATACGACAACAGGCTATCCGTCACCGCACGGCGTTCACCCGTCACCACCAGCGTCAGGAAGTCCGTCAGTTTAGGCGACCACTGGACCCCGCCGACCAGAGTATTCAGTTCCTGACCCAACGGCGTGCTACCCAGGTCAACTTTATAGTTCTTACCGATCAGCGCCAGATTCAATTCCGCACCGGACATCCGTTGCTGCTTAACCGACCCTGCGGCATTAGCACCAGATAACCCCAGCGCGGCCTGCGCTTGCGGATTGGCGGACTGGAATAACGACTGGACCCCAAATTTCGTCAAGCCATCACCATCCACCGATCCGGCATTCATGGTAACGGGGGTGATGCCGAAATTGATACGCGAACTACCAAACAAACCGCTCGACCAGACCAGTGGCGCTTTCGCCTCGGTAAACCGACTTAAACCCGACTCACCGTCGCGAGAGCGAATCTGCACTCCGGTCTGCACCCAGCCACCGCTATCCCGCTCCAGATCGTCCATCATGGTGTTGATCTGGGTGAGTGTTGCCGTTGGCTGTTGCGTCGCCGTGCCTGCAACCGCCGTGGTATCACCAGCAACGGTATTGGGACGCTGCTGCCACGGCATCACGCCGCCATATGCAGAAGGGTTGCTGGCTGTGCGGGTGGCAGCCAGTGTCGAGCGATCGATGAACGGGTTATCCGCCATCGCCAGGCCACCAATGGCGGGCGTTTTACCCGGCGTGGCCCCGTCCAGCCCCACCGCTTTAGCACGGGCAGTTTTCAGGTAAGCCAGCGCCTGATCGCGGTTGCCTTCGGCATCCGCCACCCGGGCCAGTAATAACAGCCGTTCCGGCGTCTGCTCACCCTGCAACCCGGTTGACAGTGCGTGCGCCTTTTGCACGTCATGGCGTTCCAGCGCCACATTGATGGCACCGACACGGGCTTCCTGTGTCGGCGTATCGTGTGCCAACAGATAGTCGTAAACGTCTGCCGCCTCTTTGTTCATTTTGCCGGACTGATATAGCCGGGCCATCGCGAACATCAGGTCGGTATTTTTCGGATCGCGTTGCAACGCGCGGGCCAGCTTGTCATACGCCTGCGCATACTGCTGGTTCTCCCGCAGACGGTCGGCTTCTCGCACCACAAAACCGGTGCGCAGTTCATCCAACTGCGCAGGCGTGCTGCGTGCCACCAGTTCCGGACGGCTCAACCACGACTGCGCCTCATCACCCAGCCCAGCCTGATTCAGTACCCCAACCTGATCCGCATAATCGCCCGCGTTACCCTGAACACCACGCTGCATATTGCTGCGTACCACCGCCACGGCAGCGGTAGTATCGCCTGACGCGGCAAGCGCCCGGGCCAGTTTACCGGCATCCGCCGGGTTATCCGGTGGTGTCACCGACAACGCCCGCAAGGTGTTGGCAGCGGCGGCGTTCTCACCCCGCGACAGATACACCTGAGCGGTCGCCATCTGCAAATTGAAATTGACGCGTCGCGCCAGACTGCGGCTCTCCTCATTCTGATCGCGCGGCGGAATACGTGACAGCAACGTGCTGGCCTGTTGCCAGGCGTTATTTTCGCTGGCGAACAAGGCGGCCGCATAGAGGTCGTCCCCACTGGCACCGGCACGGAACAAAGGCTGCATTAACGAGGTGGCGGCAGCGGTATTGCCCTGTTGCTGGTAAATCCGCGCCAGATCGAGCCTCAACCAGCCGTCGTTCGGGAAACGCTGCACCCCTTGTTGCAACAGGCCAATCGCCCTGGTTGTGTCACCCACCGACAGGGCCTGTTTGGCTTCATTACGAATCGGCGTGCTGGTCGCGACCGGACGCGGTGCCATGCTGCGACGCACATTCTCCGGTAACGCCGCAAACAGGGTATTGGCCTCAGCGGTGCGGTTCTGCTCGCGCAGCACGTAATACAACCCTTCTTTGGCATTACGGTTGTCCGCATCGGTTTGCAGGATGTCACGATACAGACGCTCCGCCTGTGGAAAATCGTTGGTACGGCGCAACACATCAGCCCGGAACAGCTTCGCCGCCAGTCCTTTATCACCGCTCGCCTGCACCAACGGCTCGCTCAGGCTCAACGCCTGCGCGGTATTGCCGCTTTTCATTGCCTGCTGGGCATTCGCCAGTTGGGCATAAAAACGGGCATCATCGGCTTGCTGCTGACGCTGCGTGCTGTTCTCGCCGCCCTGCCGGGCCGCTCTCTCCAGATAGGACGCCGCCGCGGCAAAATCGCCACGCCGCTGGGCCGCATACCCCATCCCCGCCAGCGCGTCCGCGTCTTCCGGGTTAGCCTGCAACACCTGACCGAACGCCGTTTGCGCACTGGAGATATCACCGCTATTCAGCGCGGTAAAGCCTTTGTCTTTCTCGTTCCCGCCCACATTCTTGCGGTAATAATCCATCACCGCCGTATCCTGCGGATGTCGCTGCTGATAGAGCTGATAGAGCGGTGCGTCCTCGGCTTTCGGGCCCAGCCACAACAGTGCCTGACGCATCGCCTGATCTGCATCGGTACTGCCCGATGCCAGCCCACTCAATATCTGCAACCCTTCGCGACGGGTCGGCTCCTGATAGGTCAGCGCTTTACCGAGCGCCACTGCGGCGCTGGTATCTTGCGGGCGCGCCGCCGTCAGCTCGCGCAAATGGTCAATTGCCTGCGGCAGTAATGTGCGGTCACCCGCCATGGTCAGATAGTATTCAGCCGCGATGCCAGCAGGCGGCTGGTTACCGCTAAACAGATTACGCCAGGTTTGCAACGACGCACTGATATTACCGCTGCGGGCCTGTTGGCGCGCCAGCGCCAGTTGCGACTGCGGGATGGCCGCCGCCTGGCGGGCATTATCCAGCGACTGCAATAGCGGGTCCTGCGGCGATACCTTGCTCAAGCGTTCGCGCCATTTGGCGGCTTCAGCACTGTCACCGCTGTTCTGGGCGTACAGCGCCATCAAATACAGCGCCTTGGTGTTGTTGGCATCCACCATCAGGATTTTCTGCAACGCGCTACGGGCAAGATCGTCATGAGAACGTTGATGCCAGTAATCCGCCTGATCAAACAGCGCCTGTAACGCCGGATTGGTCGGTGCCGCCAGCGCGCAAGTCGACAGCATGCCGCTGACCACCACCCCGGTAAGAGACAGTGACTGACGGATACGGGCTGTTAAGGTCGTTATTTTCATACGTAGCTCGCTTATTTTTTATCCGTTCCCGCATCACGTCGGGTCGACAGCCTTTTTTCCGCCAGACGCCGGAGAACCGATGCCAGGCTCAGCCCTACCGCCGCTGCCAACAGCAACGCCATCACAGCCAGATACACCGAGTGCTGATTGGCGTACCAGACAATCATCATGTACCAGGGCATTTCACCACTGGGGAATTGCGGCCCGACCCGAAAACTGCGCACGCCGTTTTCATCGGTAATGATGGCGGTATCGCCCCGCACCGCGGCGTTAATGTTGGGTGAGTTCAGGTCGCCATATAACCGCAATAGCTGTTCATCGCTGCTGCCGGTCGCCACCACCACCACATGACTGGAACTCCACGGCGAGCGGTAACTCAGGAAGCCACGCCAGGCCTGATTAGACGAAAAATAACGGTCGGCATCGATCGGTGTGCGGTCCCAGTCACCGGTCATCAACGTACGCAAATGGGCCCACATGCTCGGCGTCTTAACGCCAAAGGTGTGAGGGCTCACGGTGTACGGTGAATCAGACAACAAGGTTTGGTTGAACGCGGTCTGCTGCAGTGTGGTCACTGTCAGCACGTCACTGTTTTCCAGCTTCTGGCGATCGGCGGCATTGGTCGGCAGGCCAAACATCACACGGTTGTGATTGAGGCTTACCCCGGTGGCATCACCGGCACGACCCGCCAGATTCAGCAGCAATCCAATTTCAGCATTGCTCGGGTTTTCCGGCAGCAGCATCACGGTTTGGGCGTAATCCGCCTGACGGCTAAACGGGAATGCCACCCCCACGAAATAGGAGAGGTTCGGCAACATAGTGAAATGGCGCGTGCGACTCAGATCGATAGACGAGCTGTCAGCAATCTGACTCTTGATGTTGTTGTTGAGCAACACACTGCACGGCGCGTCATCCTTTGCCCGAATATTAAAATAGAGCTGGAACTGGTTGTATCCATAAATCAAATACGGATCCACCTTGAGCGTGTAGTTCTCCTGACGGGAGTCTCCCCCCATCTCGCGCCATAGCTGTTGCAGTACACCAATCTTATTCACCGTCAGATTGCGCAAGAACGTGCCGTTGAGCATCACATTCAGGTACGAGCGTTTCTCGTCGATCCAGGATTCTGACGGGAAACGGTAATTAACGGTGACCGGAATAGTATCGCCATCCCACAAGAACAGATCTGGCGCGGCGCGGAAATTAATGCGCAGTGCCTCATGCCACAGCCCATTGACCGTCATACTTTGATCATTGCGCAACAGTTCACTCAACCGTACCGGCCGGTCGGTATTAATCCAACGCGGCGCATCGTAGGCACGGCGAAACGGTATCTTCTGCGGTGTGACCGACAGGCTTGAGGCATCACCGGTGAATGGCTGGCTGACCAGACGGTAGGCCGCCTGTCGTAATTGCTCGTCATCCTTACCGACCACCAGCATCAGTTTGTAAACCGGGTTCACAGGGTTATCAATCAGTTGCAAGGTAGGTTCCGTCACCTCCGGCAACGTCAGCGTGCCGACCTTATCCCCCGGGCGGCCGAACACGATGCCGCTTTTCTCAGGCAGCGCATCGCGTATTACCGGGAACGTCACGCCGTAGCCGTCCATCCGCATCCCCAGCCAGGAGGCCACCAGCGAGGCTGCACTCACCTCTGAAGGGTTTACCGTGGTCGGGAACACCATCGTCACCGTGGCTGGCGTCATCTGCAACGGGTCGATAAACGGACGCGGGAAATTCTCCAACCGGGTACCGATATCCAGTTGCTGGCCTTCCAGATGCAGCGTCGTCGTCGGCAAAATGGTCAGGTTGTAACGGGTAGCGCTATCGCGTTCACACAGCAGACGATCGGCATCATTGATACGAAAGCTCAGGTTATTGCTGGACACCACCATCGCGGCGGGAATATCCAACTGAAACAGCGTGCTGTCACCCGTCGCTGCACTTAATGGCACAGTGCCCAGCGGCTGGCCGTTTAACATCAGTTGCATCGACGTATTCAGCGCCGCCAGTTCCGGCGACACCCGCAACGCCAAATCCAACCGTGCGTTAGTCACAACCTGATCGCCCGGCAGCGTGAAAATTACCCCAGCCTGCACCTGTCCCCCGGCCAGAGTAATGCCTTGCGCTTGCCCCATCTGCGCGACGGAGACATCACTGGACAACGGCTGATAACCTGCCGCCGGATCGCCCACTGGGGGCAGCAGCATGGAAGGCGTTGTCAGCGGCGGCGTCGCTTCCGGCACAACCGGGGACGGCGTCGCCGGTATAACCGGTGTTGCTGATGCGGATGTCGCTGGCGATACCGCCGATGAGGTCATCGGTGGCATATCGGGTAACGGTGCCTGTGCCGGCGCAACTGTCGTCACCGGCGTCGGTTCAGATGCCGTCGGCTGTGGGCTATTACCACCGGGACTCAGCATTGAGGGCAATAGCTCATCGGCGGCATCACCAGCGGCCAGCACACCATGACCACACAGCGCCAGCACACTGCCTACGCACAAGGGCAACAGCGCTTTGATAAAACGTGGCGTCATCATGCTGCAACGTCCTCCTTCTTCAGGTCCGCTTTTCTGCTACGACCCCTCACACTCATCCAGAAGAACGCGCACACGGTACGCACCACCGCCCACAGAGAACGCAAAGGACGATCCTTCTGCCAGGGCTGGCTCATCCAGGCATCCGCACGAGACAGCACCACGCGCACCAGCGCCCGACGCTGGGCCAGTGGAATATCGTCAAATTGCAGGCGAATAATGTCGTCATCTGCCGCCACCGACTGCGCTGGCAGGCAGATTTCGCTGGATTGCAGCAACAGTTCAACCGCTTCAATTTCATCGGTTTTATGCCGTTGATCCGGCGCTTTAAGCTGTACCCCGCCCATCGACAGATTGATGGTCGTGGTACGCGAGGCAATGCCGCTGGCGTAATGAACAATGGCAGGTACATCCACATCAATACGGATGGTCTTGCGCACCTGCTTGGTTTCCCGGGCTACGGCTATCGCCGCCAGCAGGGTCAACAAGCTAAACAGCGCCCAGCCGACGTTCAGCAACATCACATAAGGGTCAACGTTGAAATAGTCATGCGCCACGATACGGGTAACACCGGCACACACACCGGCTACCAGCAACACCGCCGCAACGACATGCGGACGCACAATGCGGAAATCAAAAAAACCTTCGTCCAACAAACCGCCTTTATCAGTTACGTTGAACTTGCCGCGCTTCGGTGAAAACAGGGTAACAATGGTCGGGATAACCAGATGGAACGCCATCACCGTTTCATAAATCTCGCCCCAGAAGCTATAGCGAAAACGCCCGTTCATACGCGAGTTGACGTACATCGATACCACCAGATGTGGCAGCGCATAGGCGAAAATCATGGCCGCTGAGGCGTGAATAATATTAAGATTAAACAGCAGATAAGCCAGCGGCGCGGTCAGGAACACCACGCGCGGCAGACCAAACTGGAAATGCAGCATGGCGTTGAGGTAACACAACCGTTGCGGCCAGGTCAGCCCGCGCCCAAATAACGGGTTATCGACCCGGAAAATCTGCGTCATACCGCGCGCCCAGCGGGTACGCTGAATCACATGCAATACCAGTCGTTCCGTCGCCAGCCCCGCTGCCAGCGGAATCGACAAAAACGCAGACTTCCAGCCTTTACGCTGCATCTTGATGGCGGTATGCGCGTCTTCCGTTACGGTTTCCACCGCAAAACCACCGATCTCCATCAACGCTGAGCGACGAATCACCGCACAGGAACCGCAGAAAAAAGCCGCGTTCCAGAGGTCGTTGCCTTGCTGCACCGGCCCGTAAAACAGTGCGCCTTCGTTTGGCATATCCCGGGCTGCACGCAGGTTACGTTCGAACGGATCCGGCGAATAAAAGTAGTGCGGCGTCTGCAACAGGGCCAGTTTCGGGTCTGACAGGAACGGGCCTACCGTCGCCTGCAGGAAGATACGTTTGGCGACATGGTCACAGTCAAATACGCAAATCAGCTCACCCTGGGTCAGCTTGAGCGCATGGTTAAGGTTACCGGCCTTGGCGTGCGAGTTGTTATCGCGGGTGATATAACCGATGCCAGCCTGCGAGGCGAACACGGCAAACTCACTGCGTTTACCGTCATCCAGCAGATAAATTTTCATTTTCTCGCGCGGATAATCGATGCACTGCGCTGCCAGTACCGTATCACGCACCACATCCAGGCTTTCGTTATAGGTCGGGATATACACATCCACCGTCGGCCACAGTTGGGTGTCCTCCGGCATCGGCTCAATGACACGCTCAAGCGGCCAGGCGGTCTGCAGAAAACCTAATAACAACACAATCCAGACATAGAACTCGGCAATAAACAGCCCAATACCGAGAATGGCTTCAATTTCAGAATTGAAATGCAGGGTTGCTGTTGCCCGCCAATATATATAGCGAGTCGAAGAGAGTACCGACAAAATAATCAGTATTAGCGTCACCGGTCGACTTTTATTGAAGCCCAGCAAAAACATCAACGCCAGACTAATCAAACCGAATATATATTGTTTTTCGCTATCCATTGGGGTGATAACAATCACCGCCGCAACCGGCAACAATAGCAACAGCACGGCTAAAAACAGGATCTTTTTCATCGATTATCCTGATATTTAATTGATGGAAAATATTTGCGCGCACACACCTTGTGCCGGGGAAACCAGCCGGAGAATATCAATTTCTTCACAAATATAGCCGGAACCGGCGACTAGTGGTTCATAACAGCCTGATAGGCTGGCAGATCGGCGTGAACTTCTCCATTGCCGATTCGAATATCCAGCAGCGCAGCAACACGCTTTCCAATCAGTTCAATATCAAATGCAGCGGCAGACACCGGGCTGAAATCAAAAATAGAGCGTTGGGACGCATTGGCTTCAGCCACGCTTTCATCGCGGTGCACGCTGCCTATCAGTTTGTCCGCCATGCGTTGCTGAACAAACGAGGTGACCTGACTGCTGACCGCACGACGGTTATCCGTCTGATTGAGCAGCAGGTAAGAACCTTTGCGGTGGTTGAGAGGCTGCCCTGTCAGCTTGTTGCCTTCAACATGCGGCATCAGCGACAAAGAGGCCGTATCCGCCATCATCACCACCAAATGCAGATCGGCCAGTTCCGTCATAGCCTTCAGAGCCGGACTTGGCCCTGGCGGGAAATCCGCCACGATCACCAGCCCCGGATAATTCATCACCGAGCTGAGGCCACGTTTAAGAAACAGTGGGTCGCTCGCCAGACGGTGCTCAAATGCCACCCGTTGATCTTCGGTAACATTGCCGTAAGGCAGCACAAAAATATTATCGCCCGTGGTCAGAATAGACTGGCTCCAGTCCGCCGTTTCATCAGATTTAGCGACATAACCGCGCTCATCACCGAGCGGCACGCCAAAATGCAGACGCAAGGCATTCTGCACATCGAAGTCGATAGCCAGCACTTTGCTACCCCCACGGGCCAGCGCATATGCCAGATTAGCCGCCATGGTGGTTTTACCGACGCCACCTTTCGGAGAACAGACACAAACTAACGGCATAACGCAATTTTCTCCAACAAGGGTTTTAATAACATCGTCTTGGAAGCCGCATGGGTTTCATCATGACGTTGAACATTGAATAACTGGCGGAATCGGCCAGTATCGGTAGCCATTGACGCGTCGTTTGTTACCGGAACAGACAGCATCGACGCCGATGACAACGGATGCGGCCGTACCGCTTCGGGTTGCAACACCGCATGACTCCCGGCGATCGCCGGTTGTGGTTGTATTGGTGGCTGTGATTGTGTTTGCAACTGCGGTGCAGGCGCTACCCCGGCAGGCGGCAATGACGCAGCCACTGCGCTAAGCAGCGAGGGAGAGTCATCCCCTGGAGCATCAGGAACCAGAAGAGAAGGGGGCGCTACGCGACGAGGCGATGTCGGCGCGGTCGCAGACAACGCATGCAGGTTCGCAGGCACAGGTTGTGCCATATCCACCGTTTGCGCGCCAGACAGCGAATCGTCATCCGCCTGATTGCGCAACAGTTGTTTCATGATCGGCCAGACGACAGCGTCAGATTGCATTACCTGTCCGGACATGTCCCTGAAATTAATATCTTTTATCTGGGCTTTATCCTTAAAGCGTTGCATATCATCGTAACTATTCATCTAACTGACATTTCCCTGGAAAAGGATGACGGCTAAATAGCGCGAAACAACCGCGCAAAAAACGCTCTTTTAAGATTAGTCTTATACCGAGATTTGTGATGAAGGTAAATTACCCAAGAAAAATAAATAAATATTCTATAAGTAAACTTTTCCTTCTCTAACGTGTTTAAAGCAACATAATCTATCGGCTGAATGTTCACTGTCTTGATAGTTAAACTCACGGTAATTACAGCGGAAACTACTCGCTCAAGGCGGTGCAATAAATGTACCGCGAGAAGATAGTCTAGTATCCGCCTGAAATCCACGATTAAATATTAACCAAATCGTTAAAATAAATTAAATAATCATCCCATCAGTACGTGTCTTGCGCAACCGTGCGGTGCTTATCCCATGATACAGTTGGACACCTGATTACAACTGCCGCGCCAATCGAAACAGCCATAACCGTGCGCCAAATACGTTGACCAATAATCCCAGCATAACCAGCGCCGCCCCTGACAGTTGTCTGCCGGACAGACTTTCCCCTAGTAATAGCGACGCACTCAGTATGCCGACGACCGGCACCAACAACGACAGCGGCGCAACGCGCCAGGTCTCATAGCGCGACAACAAATTGCCCCAAATGGCATACCCAATCAGCGTAGAAATAAACGACAGATACATCAGTGCCAGCATGGTTGGCAAACGCATCGTTATCAGGCTTTCGACCATGGTATCCGCGCCTTCGAATAACCAGGAACACAACAGAAACGGCCCCACCGGAATCAGAGCGCTCCAGACCACCAGCGACATGGCGTTGACCCGGTACTGACGCATAATGTGCTTGTTACAGAGATTGCCGCAGGCCCAGGAAGCCGCCGCCGCCAGCGTCAGCATCAACGTTGTCAGCGTCATACCCGGCAGTGCGGCATTCGCGGCATGCCCCCCGGACAACACCACCATGCCCAGTGCTGCCACCACAATCCCCAGCCAGTGATTCCATTGCAGGCGCTCACCCAACCACCATGCCCCCAGCATCAGGGTAAAAAACGCCTGCGACTGGAGAACTAATGACGCCATGCCAACCGGCATCCCCATTTTTATGGCGCAAAACAGAAATGCGAACTGCCCGAAACTGATGGTCATACCATAAGCAGCCAGCCAGCGTAGCGGCAATGCCGGGCGCGGTACCAGTAAAATAGCCGGTAACGCCACCAGCAAAAAACGCAGCCCGGCCAGCAAAAATGGCGGCATATCATGCAAGCCGATCTTCATCACCACAAAATTCACACCCCATACCACCACCACACACAATGCCAGCAACCGATCTTTTATTGTCATTTTTATCTGCCTTTAAACACCACACCTACTGAGTAAGCTACTGGCAAACAGGTTCAGCCGACAGACACAGTTATACGCAATGACAGGTAATACAGAGTACCGGTGAAAAATCACGGTATCCGGTTACAATCGCCACACCCGGTTTAAGAGGAAAATCGCGCCATGTCCCGCGCTCAACGCCTGCTCACCCTGATTCAATTACTAAGAAGCCATCGTTTTGCCGTTCCCGGCCCGCAACTGGCAGAAACACTGGGGATCAGCCTGCGCACGCTATATCGCGATATCGCCACGTTGCAATCTCAGGGCGCGCCGATTGTCGGCGAAGCTGGCCTCGGTTACGTGCTGCAACCGGGTTTTACCCTGCCACCGCTGATGTTTACCGAAGAGGAGATTGAAGCGCTGGTGCTCGGGTCTCGCTGGGTCGTCAGGCAGGCAGACCCACGTTTACAGGAAAGCGCCAGAAACGCGCTGATGAAAATTGCTGCCATATTGCCCAATGCGTTGCGCGATACGCTGGATAACACCACTCTGCTGGTGGCGCCGACAACGCTGGCAGTCAGCGATAGCGTTGACCTGCAACCACTGCGCCAGGCAATACGCGACGAGCACAAAGTCACCCTGCATTATCAGGATGGCCAGGGCAACACCTCAACCCGATTGATTTGGCCATTCGTTCTGGGTTATTTCGAGCAAGCTCGCGTTCTTGGTGCCTGGTGTGAAACTCGTCAGGCGTTCCGCCATTTCCGTACCGATCGCATTCTCGCCTTTACGGTCGAAACCGACATCTATCCGACATCACGGCGTCGTTTATTCAAACAATGGCGGGAGCAACAAGGCATTCGCTTGTCCAACGAAGACTGCTGACAAAAATTGTCAGCAGGGTGGGGTAAGGTACGAATACGGCACACAGCCGAATTTCCTGACCTGGGCTGTCGCGCGCCATGATACGCCATACAGCCCGTGTATCCCTGATAGTGGAGAGCACCATGACAGATGCCCATTACGTTCTTTTCTACGTTGATAACCCGGCCCGTAGCGCCCGTTTTTATAGTCAGTTGCTCAGTCTGGCACCGGTAGAGCAATCGCCTACCTTTGCGATGTTTGCACTGAAAACCGATCTGGTGTTAGGACTGTGGTCAAAACACACCGTAGAGCCCACCGTTGCCCAGCCGGGCTTTTCCAGCGAGCTGGCCTTTCGTCTGCCGGATCAGGCAGCGGTAGATGCCTGTTACGCTCGCTGGACGGCACAAGAGGTCACCGTGATCCAAACACCGACCACCATGGATTTTGGCTATACCTTTACCGTGCAAGACCCGGACGGTCATCGCCTGCGCGTTTTTGCCTATCTCGACGCCTGATGATGACCCAGCCGTCCCGTTGGCCTGCGGGGCGGCCGGTGTCGCTATCAGGCAAATTTGCCTGCCGCCCACGCTTCAACGTAACCTGTCAGCATCACTGTCGACGCCAGGGACTTCCCGATGCCAGAGCTGCCCCGTTACCGGCAAATCGCCGACCATTTCATTCAGGCTATCCAGAGCGGCACGTTACCCGTTCATCATCGGCTCCCCTCTGTACGGTCACTGGCGCAACAACATGGCATCAGCGTCACGACCGCGATGAAAGTCCTGCGAACGCTGGAAGACGAACATTTCGCCCTCGCGCGCCCCAAATCCGGCTTTTTTGTCGCCGCCCCAGGTCGCAATGCGATCACCTGTGCACCACAGCCCGTCGCGCTTCCCGTGCTCGATGAACAAACCGAATTACATCTGTCGCTGGTGGGTACCGAATGCCGGGTGCGACTCGATTTGGCGAATGGCGATAACGCGCTCTATCCGCTGAAAAAAATGGGCAGACTCATCCGCCAGGCCAGCTACACCAACCCGATGATGTTGGGTAACGATGTCAAAGGCAGTGGCTACCTGCCGCTAAAAGAAGAAATCGCCCGTCGGGCGCTGGATTACGGCTGCCACCTGCATCCTGACGATATCCTGATTACCAACGGCTGCATTGAGGCGCTGTCGTTGTCATTGCGGGCAGTCACCCGTAACGGTGACGCGGTGGCGGTACAGTCGCCCTGCTATTTCGTGCTGTTGCAGATGTTGCGTAACCTGGAGTTACGGGTAGTGGAAGTCGGGCAGGACGCCAGCGGGCATGTGGATGTGGCACAGTTGGAATCCCTGTTCAGTCAACGTCAGGTCAGCGCGTTCATCTCACTGACCAATATCAACAACCCGCTCGGCACCAGCCTGCCGGATAGCTATAAGCGCCGCATCGCTGAAGCGGCGGACCGCCATGATATCGCACTGATTGAAGACGATACCTTTGCCGACACCGCCTTTGGCGAGCAGCGGCCGTTTCCGTTACGAGCATTCAGCCCTAATGTGCTGCTCTGCAACGGTTTTTCCAAAACAGTCGGCCCCGGTATCCGCATCGGCTGGGTCAGCAGCGCACGCTGGCGTCGTAAGCTCGCCGCTCTCAAATTTACCTCCACCATGGGCACGTCACTGACGCCACAGGTGGCATTGGCTGAACTATTGCGCAACGGCGGTTATGACGCTCACTTGCGCAAACTGCGCCGCGAACTCGCAGGTCAGGTTGGACGATTGCGTCAGGCGGTACAACATTACTTCCCGGTTGGCACCCATATTTCACAGCCACAAGGCGGTTACGCCATTTGGGTTACGCTGCCAGCAGGCTGTTGCTCGTCGCGCGAGCTGTTTTCCCGTGCCCGGCAAGAGGGAATCGGCATCGCGCCAGGACACATCTTTGCCACCGACCAGCGCTACGACCACTGCCTGCGTTTGAACGCTGGTTTTGGCTGGAATGAAGACGTCCATCAGGCCATTCAATTGTTAGCGCGCTGGGTGCAGGAGAACACGTCGGGAGCGTAATGTGACAAAGGTTGCTATGTACAGGAAAACGGGGCCTGGAAGCTGCGTATAAAAAAACGGCCCCGATTCAAATGGGGGCCGTTTTTATCTCACCAACGCGTATCAATCAGCTTGCCTGACTGTCCTCCTGTTCCACCGCGAAACAAGCGACCAGTTGCTCGCCGTGCGGTTTCAGTTGCGGTTGCAACTGGGTGCAGGTGCCGAAGCGGTGCTGGCAGCGCGCGTTAAAGGCACAGCCCGGCGGTGGGTTCAGCGGGCTTGGCAGCTCGCCGGTCAGTTTGATACGTTCACGGCGAGCATCCGGGTTCAAGCGAGGCGTCGCAGACAACAGCGCCTGGGTGTACGGGTGACGCGGATTGCTGAAAATCGCGTCTTTGCTGCCTTTCTCGACACAACGGCCCAGATACATCACCATCACTTCGTCGGCAATGTGCTCCACCACCGACAGGTCGTGCGAGATGAACACGTAAGACAGCCCCAGATCCTGCTGCAAATCCATCATCAGGTTCAGCACCTGCGCACGCACCGAGACGTCCAGTGCGGACACCGGCTCATCGGCAATCACCACATCCGGGTCCAGCATCAGACCGCGGGCGATAGCGATACGCTGGCGCTGGCCGCCGGAAAACATGTGCGGATAGCGGTCGTAATGCTCGGTTTTCAGGCCCACTTTCGCCATCATCGCCAGTGCTTTTTCACGGCGTTCTGCCTTAGTGAGCTCGGTGTTGATCACCAGCGGCTCTTCCAGGATCTGCCCGACCTTTTTACGTGGGTTGAGTGACGCGTAGGGGTTCTGGAACACGATCTGGATTTTCTGCCGACGCAGCTTTTGCGCCGTCGGGTCAGGCTTGAGCAAATCCTGTCCCTGATAGTACAGCTCGCCATGCGACGGCGTTTCGATCATGGTCAGCAAACGTCCCAACGTGGACTTGCCGCAACCAGACTCGCCCACCACCGCCAGCGTCTTGCCGCGTTCCAGCGTGAAGGACACACCGTCCAGCGCTTTCACCAGTCGTTCCGGCGCGAACAGCCCTTTTTTCACCGGGTAGTGCTTTTTCAAATCAATCGCTTCGAGCAGGTACGGCTGCCCAGCGGCATTCATGGTCTGGCTCATACGGTTGGCCTCCCCGCATCATCCAGCGGTGTGTGACATTTCACCTGACGACCGGGGATATCCCGCATCTCAGGCTCTTCCTGACGGCAACTATCGCTGGCGTACGGACAGCGCGGATTAAGCAGACAGCCCTGCGGTCGGTCATACTTACCCGGTACCACGCCCGGCAGCGATGCCAGACGAGACTTGTCGACCGCGAATTCCGGCAACGCACGCAGCAGTGCCTGGGTATAGGGGTGACGCGGTGCGCGGAAAATATCCGCCGCTTTACCGGACTCCACCACCTGCCCGGCGTACATCACGATAATGTGGTGCGCCGCTTCCGCCACTAACGCCAGATCGTGGGTGATCAGGATCAGCGCCATGTTCTCTTTCTGCTGCAACTCCAGCAGCAGTTCGATGATCTGCGCCTGAATGGTCACATCCAGCGCGGTCGTCGGTTCGTCTGCGATCAACAGCTTCGGCCGACAGGCGATCGCCATAGCAATCATCACACGCTGGCTCATCCCGCCCGACAGCTGGTGCGGATACACATCCAGCCGGGATTCCGGGTCAGGAATACCTACCTGGTTGAGCAGGTCAATCGCCCGCTGACGGCGGGTTTTACGGTTGCCACCCTGATGCACCTTGATGGCTTCCATAATCTGGAAACCCACGGTGTAGCAGGGGTTGAGGCTGGTCATCGGGTCCTGGAAGATCATCGCCACTTCCGCACCCACCAGCTGACGTCGCTCCCTGTCGGAGAGCGTCTGTAAATCACGCTGGTTAAACTCCAGCCGTTCGGCCATCACTTTACCGGGGAAATCAATCAACCCCATGATCGCCAGTGAACTGACGGATTTGCCGGAACCGGACTCGCCGACGATGCCGACCACCTGTCCTTGTTCCACCTGATAGCTGATGCGGTCTACCGCACGAAACGGCAGCCCCTCATCGCCAAAATGCACCGACAGTTTCTCTACATTGAGTAACGCCATCTCTCTACCTCTATCACTGCATGTTACTGCTTGAGTTTGGGGTCGAGAGCATCACGCAGGCCGTCCCCCATCAGGTTAAATGCCAATACCGTCAGCAGAATCGCCAGACCGGGGAACGTCACCACCCACCAGGCGCTCTGCGCAAACTGCAGCACGTCGGAGAGCATGGTGCCCCATTCTGGCGTAGGCGGCTGTGCGCCCATGCCGAGGAACCCAAGCGCAGCCATATCAAGAATGGCGTTGGAAAAACCCATCGATGCCTGCACGATCAACGGTGCCAGACAGTTAGGGAAAATGTTAACGAACATCTGACGCAGCGCACCGGCACCTGCCACGCGCGAGGCAGTCACGTAATCGCGGTTCACTTCCACCAGCACGGCGGCACGGGTCAGACGTACATAGTGCGGTAGCGACACGAAGGTCAGCGCCAGCGAGGCATTGACGATAGACGGGCCGAAAATGGCCACCAGTACCAGCGCCAGCAACAGGCTCGGCAGCGCCAGCATGATATCGACCAGACGCATGATGGCCGCATCAACCGTACCGCCAAAGTAACCGGCCAGCAGCCCGAAAATGATGCCGAGGACAAGCGACATCACCACCACCAGACAGCCCACCAGCAGCGACAGACGCGCGCCGTACATCAGACGCGACAGCACGTCACGGCCCACATCGTCAGTTCCCAGAAGGTACTGCCAACTGCCACCTTCCTGCCAAACCGGCGGTTTAAGCAGCGCGTCACGGAACTGTTCAGCCGGTGCGTGCGGAGCCAGTACGCTGGCACCGATCGCTATCACCAGCATCAAAATGATGTAAACCAGGCCGACAACCGCGCCTTTGTTACGTTTAAAGTAGTGCCAGAACTCCTGCAACGGGGTCATGGGCTTCGGCGCAGCCGTTGCTGCGGATTCGGTAACGTGAGTCATCTCGCGTCCCCCTTATTTCTTATGCCGAATGCGCGGGTTCACCACGCCGTAGAGCACATCCACCAGCAGGTTCACCAAAATGATCATGGTGGCAACCAGCAATACCCCGCCTTGCACCACCGGGTAGTCACGACGCTGCAACGCGTCTATCAACCAGCGGCCCAACCCCGGCCAGGAGAAAATGGTTTCTGTGAGGATGGCCCCAGCCAGCATGGTGCCGACCTGCAAGCCAATCACCGTCACCACCGGCAGCATCGCGTTACGCAACGCATGTACCACGATGACCCGCAGACGGCTCAAGCCCTTGGCGCGCGCGGTACGGATATAGTCCTCGCCCAACACTTCCAGCATCGCTGAACGCGTCATACGCACAATCACCGCCAGTGGAATAGTGCCGAGCACAACGGCTGGCAGCACCATGTGCATCACCGCGTCTTTGAAGTCGCCTTCCGCACCCCAAATCAAGGTATCGATCAGCATAAAACCGGTCAGTGGCAGGGAATCGTCCAGGAACACAGTGTCGCCTACCCGGCCGGACACCGGCGTCAGGTTAAAATGCACCGACACCAGCATGATAAGCATCATGCCCCACCAGAAAATCGGCATGGAATAACCGGTCAGCGCGATGCTGACAGCCGTATGGTCGAACACGGAACCGCGCTTGACCGCCGCCAGTACCCCGACCGGAATACCGACGATCACCGCGAAAATCATCGCGCAAGTACCCAGCTCCAGCGTGGCCTTGAAACGCGGCACGAATTCATCCCAGACCGGGATGCGGCTTTTCAGGGACATGCCCAAATCACCGTGTAGCACGCCGTAGATATAGTGGACGTATTGCTCCCAGAGCGGCTTGTCCAGGCCAAGCTCCGCCATCAACTGCGCGTGACGCTCTGGGGAAATACCACGCTCTCCTGCCATGATCATTACCGGGTCGCCGGGGATCAGGTGCACGAAAGCGAAAGTCAGTAGGGTAATACCGATAAACGTTGGGATAACCAGCCCCAAACGACGGAGTATGAACTGCAACATATCCCGAACTCTCTGTGCTTTCTCGTATAGAGATAAAGGGCTCGATGGTGCTCACCATCGAGCCTGACATTGCTCACTGCGTTAAAACGGGCGTTGAGCGCACCCTGCCGTTTCCCTACGGAAACACGCGTCTCCAGAGACACGCATTCCAAAAACAACAGGGGCGACAGCGCTGCCATCGCCCATAAGTGTGACGTGATGAGATAATTAGTCTATTGATACGTGGTTGAAGCTGTGTACGCCGCGCGGCTCAATAACGTAGCCTTTCACGTTTTTACGGATCGGTTCAAACACGGTGGAGTGCGCCACAATCAGTGCCGGAGCCTGATCGTGCATCACAACCTGAGCCTGTTTGTACAGTTCGATACGTTTGGCCTGATCGGACACCGCGCGAGCGGGCTGGATCAGGTCTTCGAACGGCTTGTAACACCACTTGGAGTAGTTAGAGCCTTTCTTCGCCGCATCGCAGCTAAACAACGTCGCCAGGAAGTTATCCGGATCCCCGTTGTCGCCAGTCCAACCCATCAGCACGGTCTGGTGCTCGCCCGCTTTAGCGCGTTTGAGGTACTCACCCCACTCGTAGGTGACGATCTTGGCTTTCACGCCAACTTTCGCCCAGTCAGCCTGAATCATCTCTGCCATACGGCGAGCGTTCGGGTTATACGGACGCTGTACCGGCATCGCCCACAGGTCTATCTCAAAACCGTTTTCCAGACCCGCTTCTTTCAGCAGCGCTTTGGCTTTAGCCGGATCGTACGCGTAGTCTTTAACGTCGTCGTTATAGCCCCACATGGTCGGCGGAATCAGGTTTTTCGCTGCCTGGCCCGCGCCCTGGTATACCGCGTCGATGATAGCCTGCTTGTTCACCGCATACGTCAGCGCCTGACGTACTTTCACGTTATCCAGCGGCTTTTTCTCAACGTTGAATGACAGGTAACCGACGTTCAGGCCCGGTTTCTGCAACAGATCAATGTTCTTGTCCTGCTTCATGCTGGCCAGGTCAGCCGGGTTCGGGTACGGCATCACCTGACATTCGTCTTTCTGCAGCTTGGCGTAACGCACAGAGGCATCCGGCGTAATGGAGAATACCAGACGGTCGATACCCGGCTTGGTACCCCAGAAGCTGTCAAAACGCTTGTAGAGAATGCGGGAGTCTTTCTGGTACTGCACCAACTGGAACGGACCGGTACCGATCGGATCCAGGTCGATTTTCTCCGGCGTACCGGCTTTGAGCATCTTGTCGCCGTATTCAGCGGACATAATGGACGCAAAATCCATCGCCAGGTCAGCCAGGAACGGTGCTTCAGCGTGGTTCAGTTGGAAGCGGACGGTATAGTCATCCACTTTCTCGATTTTGCTGATCAGGTCATTCATCCCCATGCCTTCAAAGTACTCGTAGCTGCCGCCGGAGACTTTGTGGTACGGGTGGTTGGCATCCAGCTGACGCTGGAAGGAAAACAGCACGTCGTCAGCGTTGAACGTACGGCTCGGTTTGAAATCTTTGCTGTCCTGCCACTTCACGTCTTTACGCAGGTGGAAGGTGTAAGTCTTACCGTCGGCGCTGATGTCCCATTTTTCGGCCAGACCCGGCTCAATTTCGGTAGTACCGTCCTTGAACTCAACCAGACGGTTGTAGATAGGAATGGAGCTGGCATCAAACGTCGTACCAGACGTAAACAGCTGTGGGTTAAAGCCTTCTGGAGAACCTTCTGAGCAATATACCAGGGTTTTTGCCTGTACACCGGCAGCAACGGACAGCGCCAGCAAACCAAGGCCGAATTTCAGCACCCTTGATTTCATCAGGGATTTAGCCATTACATGAACTCCATTGTGGATGTTGTGTGTCAGCCAGACCTGTTTGTTGTCATCGCGACTGTTGTGATTACAACAGGGTTATCGCAACGTGGGTTATCGCGATGATTTTTATCGCGGTGGTCTGTACTTTTCTTCTATTTCAGCCTGAGGAGCGTGTCCAAAGACCAATGTAATAGTAAACAGGGAGAGACAACAGTGCGGGACAAGCAGGAAAACCCCCACCAGCCCTGTCGATTCAACCGTAATAATTCCTGGTCCTCTGCTGCTGTTCTCCTCCTTGTGACGCCCACAATGTGTCAACAGATCACAATCGCGTCAATATAACCTGTTAGGATTTACAAACAGAAACCACGGAATCATCAAGGTATAAAGTTAGCTCAATTTGCCACTGAGTTGGTGATAAAACCCACAAAATAACAAAAATCCAACAGAGAAAACCACATCAGAGCCATCATTCGATAATTATCACCACACAATAACTCATAGGAAAATCCTCTCGAATGGTGAATTACTGCACAATAAAGCGTGTTAAAAAGGTTAAAGTCAGGTGAAAATACTGACAAAACCCCTCGATGGTGATGTATTCCTATCATCCCTGACGATTGTTAGCCAACTATTTGCGCATTATAAAAAAACTTTATAGCACAGTCTGAAACACATCCTACGCCAACCGACAATCCCCCGTGCTCGACTTATTACAAGTCCTTATTTTATCTCGTCTATCTTATTCAAGGCATGAACAAAAAGTGATGACATCAATCGCCGGATGACAATTTCTATCCTAATATCTAGTTACATTTCTGCATCTTTAACGTTCAATCTAAAAATGCCGATAGATAAATAACAGTGGACTTACTGCACAGCGATGTTGCTTACGATGAGAGCCAAGTTCAGGAGAACCATAATGGTCGAACAATTAATACAAAAAAAGACGATGAGTATCCGCACCCAGATGCTGTTAACGGGCTTATTAACGATAGCACTCGGTTTCACCGTCACCATCGGAGTATTGAGTTGGCAGTCCAGCCGCGAGCAAAAATCTTTATCTGAGAGATATTTACAGAAAATTGCCCAAAGTGAAGCTCTGAAAATTCAGCAGAAACTCAATTATGACCGTGACGTAGCTCATAATCTTGGGCAAGCATTAATTTCGCTGCCAGCCGCTGGCATTAAAGACCGTGCCGTCGTCGATAAGGTGACAGAATATGCCCTGCGGGACAATCCAGATTACCTCTCGATTTCGGTCATTTTTGAAGATAATGCCTTTGACGGGCGTGATGCTGAATTTATCAATAAACCGGGTCAGCCGCCCAAAGGCCGCTATGCATGGTTTGTCGACCGGGATTCGGCTGGCAATTATAAAATGAACCCACTGCTTTCCTACCTAACGCCCGGTCAGGGCGATTACTATTTGCTACCGCAAAAAAGCCAGAAAGATACATTAATCGAACCTTATTCGTATGCCTATAACGGGGTTCCAACGCTGTTGACATCGGTAGCAGCGCCAATGATGTCTCAGGGAAAACTGTTTGGTGTGATCACGGCAGATATTTCCCTTGCATCATTACAGCAAACCGTTAATCAAATTAAACCCTGGTCAGGCAGCGGTTACGCGATGCTGCTCTCCAGTGCGGGCAAAGTGGTTTCTTATCCGGATAAATCGATGACGAGCAAGGTCTGGAGCGAGAAAACGGATAGTCTCACCTCAGCTGTGGTGCAACGTGATGATGCGCTGCTAGGCGAAAAAGCGCTGGTGACCTGGTACCCCATCACCATCGGCAACAGTACAGATAAATGGTATCTGGGTATCATCGCGCCGGTGAATAAAGTCATGGAGGCTGCCCAACAACAGTTAATCAATGCCTTGATTCTCATGGTGATCAGCATCCTGCTAGTCAGCGCGTTGCTGGGAGTGACCTTCAGTCGGAAAGTACTTAAACCACTTGGCGGCGAACCTCTCGAAGCGGCCACCATTGCGCTGTCGGTTGCGAACGGTCAACTCAACAATACGATTGCGATAAAACCGAATGATCGCAGCAGCCTGTTTTTCGCGCTACACACCATGCAATCACAGCTACGACAGGTTGTGGCACAAATCAAAGAAGCGGGTGACGCAGTACATCAAGGCGCGGCGGAGATAGCCAGCGGTAACACGAATCTCGCCTCACGCACAGAACAACAAGCAGCTGCATTGGAGCAAACAGCAGCCAGCATGGAGCAGATAACAGCAACAGTGAAACACAATGCCAACAATGCTCATCAGGCTACGGCATTAACAGAAAACGCCACACAAATTGCCCGTCGCGGGGAAACACTGGTCGGCCAGGTGGTTCAGACGATGGCGCAGATTGACGATAGCGCGAAAAAGATTGGCGACATCACCACCATGATCAACAGTATTGCTTTCCAGACTAACATCCTGGCGCTGAACGCGGCGGTTGAAGCCGCTCGCGCAGGCGAACAAGGCAGGGGATTCGCAGTGGTGGCGTCGGAAGTTCGCAGTCTGGCGCAACGCAGCGCCAACGCCGTGAAAGAGATCGCCGCACTTATCGAAGAATCCAGCCAGCGTGTTGAGAATGGCGTACAACTTGTGAACGATGCCGGTAAAACCATGCAGGAAATGACCCACGCCGTCAGTTCGGTACAAACCATTATCAATGAGATTGTTAATGCCTCGGATGAGCAGGCGAAAGGGATCAGCCAGGTGACCATTGCCGTGAATGAGATGGACGGTGTAACACAGCAAAACTCGGCGCTGGTGCAGCAGATGTCTGCCGCAACCGGCTCGCTGGAGGAACAAGCCATGCTGTTGGCTCAGACAATAGAGCATTTCCATTTAGAACAATACGGTCATTCAGAGCGTCGCGTTCCGTCGAGGTCGCAACACGCATTACCTAAAACGATATAAACCACAGGAACACGCTGCCCGGTGACTGTCTGGCAATTCATAGCTGGACGCTCACCGGGTCGGCGCATCGATCGGCACATCGAATAGATAGAGAAGCCTTTGAGTTGGGCTGCATCCCGGCGCGGTTATACATTATACATATTACGGGATGCTACCGTTCGTTACTGCGTAACCGATTTTTCCCCACACCATTCAAAATACTTTATTTAAATAACTTTAAAAAATTATTTTTCCATCCGTCATTCGCGTGTTAACTTTATATAACACTGCATCAACCCTTCCATATAAATATTCCACCCACGATATTCACAAACTAATTTTAATTACAAAATGGCTAATTAAGCTACTTAAAAATGAATTGCTGTGCGGTTCACAATTCCCTAATATTTGCAGTGAACAACTATTATTTTTAACATTTCTCCATGCTAGATTACTTGCCATATTACTATAAAAATAACATCGCATCCGTCTTTGATGGTGCAGCACGTGACTACGTGCTTTGCATCCTGACTAAGTTTCCACGTATTGCAGAGCAAGCTGCTTATCTCTGTCCTATGCCGCTACAACAGGGTGAATATAATGAAAAATATTGAAACTGAAATCATGAGCGATAACACGCTCGCCACCACCGCACCATCAGGCTTACTGGAAAGCCTGAATAAAGCCCGTATCGGATCAGTGCCTTTTATTCTCTTCCTGGTCATTTCCGCTGTTGTTTTTATTGCCTCTTATGCCAGCTATTTGCCTAAGAATATGATCGGCGGATTCGCTGTGATTATGACCATGGGCTTCCTGTTGGCGTATATCGGCCAGCGGATTCCCGTTCTGAAAGAAATCGGCGGCCCGGCCATTCTCTGCCTGATGGTGCCGTCAGTTCTGGTGTATTTTCATCTGTTCAACGCCAACACGTTGGATACCGTCAAGCTGTTGATGAAAGACGCCAACTTCCTTTATTTCGTTATCGCCAGTCTGGTTGTCGGCAGTATTCTGGGTATGAACCGCGTTATCCTGATTCAGGGGATGATCCGCATGTTCATTCCGCTGGTGGTGGGTACCGCCACGGCCGTCATTACCGGTTTGCTGGTGGGTAAACTGTTTGGCTACAGCTTCTATCACACCTTCTTCTTCATCATCGTGCCGATTATCGGTGGCGGTATCGGTGAAGGTATCCTGCCGCTATCGCTGGCCTACTCCGCTATCCTTGGTCACGCACCGGATGTGTATGTCGCCCAACTGGCCCCAGCTGCCGTAGTCGGCAACATTTTCGCCATCATTTGCGCCGGTGTACTGGCTCGTATCGGTGTATTGCGCAGTGACCTGAATGGTAACGGCAACCTGGTGCGCAACGAGGCGGATAACGCGTTGTTTGCCATAAAAGACACACCGAAGACGGTGGATTTCCACCTGATGGGCGGCGGCCTGCTGTTGATCTGTACCTTCTTCATCGTGGGTGGGCTGTTTGAAAAAGTGCTGCACATTCCCGGTCCGGTACTGATGATCCTGATCGCGGTATTGTGCAAATACGGCCGTATTATCCCTTCAAGCATGGAAACCGGTGCCAATAGCTTCTATAAATTCGTGTCCAGTTCACTGGTGTGGCCGCTGATGATCGGTCTCGGTATGCTGTACGTACCGCTGGAAAGCGTGGTCGCGGTCTTCTCCGTGGGTTACGTGGTGGTGTGTGGCTCGGTGGTGCTTTCAATGGCGCTGGTCAGCTTCTTCATCGCCCCGTACCTGAAAATGTACCCGGTTGAAGCCTCCATCGTGACCAGTTGCCACAGTGGCCTGGGCGGTACCGGCGACGTCGCAATCCTGTCGGCCTCCAACCGTATGTCACTGATGCCGTTCGCGCAAATCGCCACCCGTATCGGCGGTGCTTCTACCGTGATCGCAGCGACCCTGTTGTTGGGCTGGCTGGTGTAATCCAATCCACTGATTGCCATACCACAAGGCCACGGATTCCGTGGCCTTTTTCGTTTTATACATCCAAACAACCACCTCCTAAGGAGGTGGTTTAACGCTGACAATAAAAAAGCCACGTCGTGCGTGGCTTGGTCGCGTTGATGTTGCGTGATGTTACTCGCAGTACTGACGCAGGGCGTCCTGCTTTTCCGGCAACAGTCGGTAGAGATAAACCGGACGACCAGTGGAACCGTAGAGAATATTGGTATCGAGAATACCGGTATCTGCCAGGTAGATCAGATACTTACGGCAGGATACGCGCGAAATGCCGATGGCATTGGCTAACATCTCCGTGGAGAATTCTGCCCCTTGGTTGCCTTCAATCCACTCACAGACGGTACGCAATGTCAGGCTGGTCAGCCCTTTCGGTAATTTTTTGCGCTCCACCACGGGTGTGCCGCTGGTGCGACGGATCAGGTTATCGATATCTGACTGTGCTACAAACTCACGGTGCTTGAGCAGATTGGCCTCTTCCCGATAAGCCGTCAGCGCCTGCTCGAAACGCGCGAACTGGAACGGTTTGATCAGGTAATCCACCACGCCGTAGTGCAGCGCTTTTTTGATGGTATACACATCGCTGGCCGACGAAATAATGATGACATCGGTGTGTTCGCTAAATTCACGGATGGTGGGCAGCAAATCCAAACCATTATCCTGCTGCATGTAGATATCCAGCAGCACCAGATCAATCTCGCAGTCCGGCTGCATCAGCAGATTTCGCGCTTGCTGCAATGTCGGCACTGTCGCATAGCAGCTAAACCCGGAAATCTGATTCAGATAACACTTATTCAACTCCGCCACCATGGCGTCGTCATCAACGATCAGTACATTTATCATGGTCAAATTGCCTTAATCATGGTCAAACTGCCTTGCTTGATACGGGATATTCACAAAAAACTGGGTGTAAACGTCCGGTTCGGATTCAAAATCGATAGTCCCACCGATTTTCTCAAGACTCTGTCGGGTGAGATACAAGCCAATACCGCGTCCGGAGCCTTTGGTGGAAAACCCTTCCTGATAAATGCGCTGCTGAATATCCGGCGCAATACCCGGCCCATCATCGCTGACCGTGCAGTGTAACTGCCCATCCTGATGATGAAATGTCACCGTAATTTCTCGATTATCCAGACCAGATAATGCGTCCATCGCATTTTCGATCAGATTGCCCAACACGGTAATCAATTCATTGGTGGCCTGAGAGTCGTCGGTATCCGGCAACAGGCTGTCTTCGCTGATGGATAACGTGACGCCCAGATCCCGCGCCCGGTTGATTTTACCCAACAGGAACCCGGCAATCACCGGTGATTTTACTTTTCGAATAATCGAACCGATTTCCGCCTGATAATTATTGGCGGTTTTTAAAATATATTCTTCCAACTGCGGGTAATATTTCAGATGCAGCATGCCGAGAATCACATGCAGCTTGTTCATGAATTCATGCGACTGGGCACGCAAGGCATCGGCGTAATAGGACATCCCGGTCAAACGTTGCAGCAACTGGCTGACTTCCGTTTTATCGCGGAAGGTCGCAATCGCACCGATAATATCGCCCTTCACCACCACCGGTACGGTGTTGATGAGCAGCAAATTGCCGTTGAAATTGATTTCTTCATCCTGGCGCGGCGCGCCAGAGGCCAGCACCTTTTCCAGGTTCATCAGTGCTGGCCAGCGGCTAATGGTACTGCCGATAGCCAGCGTTTCGCCGGAGCCGTGCTGGCTGAAGAGCCGTTTGGCTTCGTCATTGATGATAGTGACGCGCAGGTCGGTATCGACAGCGATCACCCCTTCCTTGAGTTGTTTGAGCATCGCGTTACGTTGCTCGAACAGGTTGGAAATTTCGAACGGCTCAAAACCCAGCATGATGCGTTTAAGGGTTTTCACCAGGAAATAGGTACCCAGCAGACCGACCAGCGCACCAAACAGAATAGTCCAGGGGATAATCCAGCGATTTTCGTTGATGACCGACTGCACGCTCGACAGTGAAATCCCAACAGCCACGACGCCAAGCTGGTGGTTATTTTCATCAAACACCGGCGTAAACACACGCAGCGCCGGGTCGAGTACCCCACGGTTCACCGCCGTATTCTCCAGCCCCAGCAACGCCGGGTAAAGATCATCACCGATAAAGTGACGACCGATCTGCTCCGGCTCCGGGTGGGAATGACGAATGCCGCCCATATCGGTCACGATCACAAACAACAAATGGTTACGGCTTTTCACATTCTCGGAAAAGCGCTGCACCAGCGCCGGGTCACCGATACCTTTGAGCTCATCCACCACGATCGGCGAATTGGCGACGGTGCGGGCAACCGCAAAAGCCTTATCTTTGAGATGTGCTTCAGTGAGTTCGGTAATGCGAAAAAACAGCAGCGCATACACCACCAGCAAGACGGAGCCGATCACCGCCGACACCATCAGGATGACCGAGGTACCTAATTTCAGCGGTGTCTTTTTTTTACCCATTTCTCGCTCCGGAATTCGCATCATCGATCCCGTTATCTTAACCTGTTCAGGCCCTTTCTGCCCGTGCTGATAACAAAACCGCCGCCCTTAACAGGCGGCGGATGAGTCAAACTGTCAGGCAAAAACCAGTTACCACATACCCAAGACTTTCCACCACAGGCTGCCGATACCTAACCAGATAGGAATCACCACCAGTCCAACCAGAAAACCGATTTTCCACCAGGTGCCCAATGGCAGGTAACCACAACCGAACATGATCGGTGCCGGGCCGCCAGAATAATGCGTTGTCGCCATAAACAGGTTACTGAACGCAGCAAACGCCAGCACCGTTAATACCGGCGGCGCACCGGCGGCAATAGCGATCGACACGAAAATGGCGTACATGGCGCTGATGTGCGCGACCGCGCTGGCCATGAAATAATGGCTGTAGTAGTACACCAGCAACAACAGCCCCAGCATTGGCAGCCAGTGCATGCCGATAACCGCGTGACTGGCGATACCGCCCAGCCAGGCTATCAACCCCATCTTGTTCAACTGCGTTGCCAGCATCATCAAAACGGCGAACCACACTACGGTATGCCAGGCTTCTTTCTCACCAGTGACGTCTTCCCAGCTTAACGCTCGGGTCAGCAACAGCACGCTCAAGCCACCCAGTGCGGTCAGGGTTGCATCGATATTCAGCGTCGCACCCAGCACCCAGAACACCACCAGTCCCAGGAAAACACACAGCACAACCCACTCGTTGCGGCTCATCGGCCCCATTTCCTGCAGGCGGACTTTAGCCAGCTCACGCATTTCCGGCGTTTTCTTCAGTTCCGGCGGGTAGAAACGGTAAAGCACCAGCGGAATGACGATTAACGACAGCAGCCCCGGTACCAGCGTGGCACTCGCCCATTCGGTCCAGGTCAGGTGAACACCGAACTGGGTCGCCAGTTTGCTGATCAGCGGGTTACCGGCCATTGAGGTCATGAACATCGCCGATGTAATGGTGTTGCACTGGAAAATGGTCTGTACCAGAAACGCCCCAATACGGCGCTGTGTCCCCTGCTCTGGCGTCGAACCGTAGGCTTCAGCAATCGAACGAAACAGCGGGGTGATAATACCGCCGCAACGGGCAGAGGTTGACGGCATCGCCGGGGAAAACAGCAGGTCGGTGAACACCAGACCGTACGCAAGCCCCAGGCTGCTGTTACCCAGTTTACTGATGAACAGAAAGCCGATACGACGGCCGAAACCCGTCTTGATGAAGCTGCGCGAAATGAAAAATGCACAGGCAATCATCCAGATAGTCGGGTCACTAAACCCAACCAGCACATCTTTGACCGGCAGGAGTCCGAGCGCCGACACGGCGGTGATACTAAAAACGGCAATAGCGCCAAGTGGGTAGGGAGAGAGGATCAAACCGACAACGGTAGCAACAAATATTGCCAACAGATGCCACGCTGGGGGATTCACACCTTCAGGGACGGGAATAAACCAAAATATAATGGCTATACCAAGGATAATAAAAAGCTTCACTAACCTGCTGTTATTTGCAGACATACTAACACCACTCAAGATTAAAACGAAATCAGCCACGTTTACCGGAGGCCCCGCGTTATGAGTGGAGGAGTTATTTTATTTCTTCATCACCCTTAAATTCGCTATCTGACAATCCAGATAAATAAAAAATCGCAAATAAATGCAGATAGCGGTTTTTCATCATGCCATCACCACGTTCATGACGGGTGCGGCCTGACAAACACAACGGGTACAGCATCAGCAAAAAAAAGACGAGAAAACAATAAAGAACAGGGTGCTTTTCTCGTCCCATCAAAATCAAGTGAAGTGATCAACGAGGAAAATAGTATTATTAAAAACGGAATAAACCATTGTTATTTTAATTACTAAATAGGTTTAATAATTTACTTTTAAGAATAAAAACGCCATTTCAAAAACAAATAAATATTTACTATTATCGTACAAAATAACAATTATTGAACATGACATTAACGATAATGTTAATGGTAATTTATCGCCGTATTTCTTTTTCACCGTGATTATTTATTGGTTTATTTCACCTGATTCGCTCATGAAGTAAAATAATTCTAAAGGGTTATTCACTATTCACCTTCTATACCCAAAATAATTCGAGTTGCAGGAAGGCGGCAATCGAGCGAATCCCCAGGAGCTTACACAAGTAAGTGACTGGGGTGAGCGAGAGCAGCCAACACACCTGCAACTTGAAGTATGAAGGGTATATATGAAGAAAACTATTCAGCTACCGTAAAGCGAACCACGGCCAGCCTTGAAGGAAGGCGCGGGAAGCGTGACGCGAAATGTTAAAAAACCGCTCACGGACACACCGCGAGCGGTCGGTAACAGAAGGAACAGAATGTTAAGCCTTATCGTCAGGCGCACTCTCATTGAGCGCGGGGACCGGTCGGCCAATAGCGATACGCTGCGGTTGCAATGCCTGCGGCACTTCGCGGATCAGATCAATATGCAGCAACCCATGCTGGAACTGGGCCTGTGACACATGCAGGTGTTCGGCCAGGGTAAAACTCAGCGTGAAGGGTTTGAACACCAGCCCTTGGTGCAAATACTGCACTTTTTTCTCTGGTAATGTCGGCGTGCCTTTCACGGTCAGACGCTGGCCTTCCACTTCAATATCCAGCTCAGACTGGCGGAATCCGGCCAGCGCCAGTGTAATGCGGTAATGGTTATCGTCGATTTTCTCGATATTGTACGGCGGGAACTCCACGGCGTCCTGATTACCCATAGAACTGGCGAGCTTGTCAAAGCCAATCCACTGACGCAGCAGGGGGGATAAATCGTAATTACGCATACTCATAACTCCTTCTGTGAAGCGAGATAATGGTTTCCGGCCGATGACCGGATCGTCCCCGTTCGGCGGACGAGTAAATGTCAGGATGCGGGCTGCTTGCGCTCACGCCCGGTCATCCACATAACGCCGCGACGTGGCACGCCAGCGGCCATGAAAGTTATTTGATTTCGATACGACGCGGTTTGAGCGTTTCTGGAATCACCCGCTGTAACTCAATAAACAGCAAGCCATTCTCCAGGCTGGCACCACGAATCTGGATGTGCTCGGCCAGTTGGAATTTGCGCTCAAAATTGCGCTCGGCAATGCCTTGATAGAGGTAATTGCGCGGGGTGGCGTCACCACTATGCGATCCTTTAACAATCAACATGTTGTCGTGCGCGGTGATCTCCAGTTCGCTTTCAGCAAACCCCGCCACGGCAATAGCGATGCGATACAGGTTTTCGTCAACCAGCTCAACGTTATAGGGAGGGTATCCACCATTCCCCTGGCTCTGGCCAGCCTCCAGCAGATTAAACAGACGGTCAAAACCAATAGCAGAGCGATACAGCGGGGAAAAATCGGGATTACGCATAAACTCTCTCCTGACAGGCAGCGAGGTCAATATCGACGGCCCTCCATTCGGACGGGCTCCTGGCCGCAGCTGCTGTATATCAGGAACACAGCGCCATACCCTGTCGGCGTATGTCTGCGGCTCTGATTGAGATATGGTGATTTGTCTCTGCTTTTCAACACGGCGGGAGGGAAATTTTTCTTATTCTCTAACCCAGTCCTGATGTAATCGCATACACTGGACAACGAGCACATTTTGCTAAAACATGTAAGCACATGCAGGTCGATGGCGGGTCGATGTAAGTACAGTCAACCACGTAACCGGGACGATTTACCTCAAGGTAACATGATGACCATTCTGAAAAATGCCTCATTGTCGTTCGTGCTGTCAGGCGGGATACTGGCGACGTGCGGCGGTTGCTCCAGCGTGATGACCCACTCTGGCGGCGAGCAGGGATACTATTCCGGCACCAAAGCCAGCATGACCACGCTGAAAGATGAGGACACCAGTTGGGCGATGATGCCGATGGTGGCGCTGGATGTCCCCTTCTCCGCCATGCTGGATACGCTACTGTTACCCTATGACTTCTATCGCACCCACGACGATACCCACAGCACCTCCGCGCGCGATCGTCTGGGGGAATACGAAAGCCGCCAGCCGATGGTTTCTCCACCGCCTTTGGTGGTGATGCCAGCGTCGGCAAATAACACCGGTCATTGATGCCCGGCCTGGCGGCGATGGATAAGCGTCATGGGGATCACCGCTTTATGCGGTTGCACCTCACCGTTTAACGCCTGCTGCATCGCGGTAAACGCCTGTTCTGACCACGCATCTTCATTCTGACGCATCGACCACAGTGTATTGGGCAAGAACCCCAGCATGGCGTGTTCATCGAAGGTGCCGATATTAATATGCGCCGGAATATAGCCATAGCGCTCACGAACCATGCTGAGCATCCCCTCCAGCACCGGCAACGACGACGCGATGAACGCGGGCGGCGGCGCATCGTGCTGGCGTAAAAACTGCTCCATCATCAACATACCGTCTTCACGGCGGTTATGGCTGGCTTCCAGCACCGCTGGCGTCAGGCCCGCTTGCTGCACCGACTGGTGATAGCCGCGCAGACGATCGCGGATGGCCGGTTGCTGTACGTCACCCGCCATGAAAAACAACGGTGCGGCGGGCTGGGCAGCCAGCATCGCTTGTGTCAGCGCCGCGCCGCCTTGCAGGTTGTCACTCATTACCAGCGGCAACTGTTCGATACCAAAATCGCGGTCCAGCAGTACCAGTGGCTTTTTCACCACCTTAGCGTGATGCTGCGCGGCCTGTAGCGATGAGGGCACCACAAAAAGCCCGTCGACATTACGCTGCAACAACGCCTCCACCAGCCGGTTTTCATACTGAGAGTCACTGTAAGAACAGCTGATCATCAGTTGGTAGCCCACCTCACGGCAGCGCGTTTCGAGCTTTTCGGCCAGTGTCGAGAAAAACAGGTTGGATAAACGGGGAACGATAAGCCCCAGCGTTTCGGTTTTGTTCAGCTTCAGGCTGCGGGCGACGTGATTAACGGTATAACCGTACTCCGTCACATACTGGTGGATGCGTTGCTGGGTTTTAGCACTGATTCGATACTGTTCCGCTTTTCCATTGAGTACCAGACGTACCGTGGTCACGGACAACTTCAAGGCACTGGCAATCTGTTCAACTGTTTTCGCCATGAAACAGAATATCCCTATGAGAACTGAAAGATAACCAGTGTAACGGAATAACTAACTCGACGCAGCTAAAGCGCGGCCGACCCTGGCCGCGATCAATAAATCACACGTCTTTGGTCATATCCCGACGCGATGTTTCCGGCGCTTTCCAGGCGGCGAAGGCCGCGACCAGCGCTGCTACCGTGACGTAAGTTGCCACCAGCGTCCAGGATTCGTTATCTATCGCCGTCAGCCCCTTGGCGATAAATGGGGTAAAGCCACCGGCCACAATCGCCCCCAGTTGCGCACCGATAGACGCGCCGCTGTAGCGCACTTTCGGGCCAAACAGTTCGGTAAAGAACGCCGGTTGCACTGAGTTAATGGAGTTATGGGCGATATTGATCAGCAACACATACCCCAGCACCATCAGCCCAAAAGAACCACTTTCCAGCAGATAGAAGAACGGGAATGCCATTGCCGCCGCGCACAATGCACCGAAGATGTAGATAGGACGACGGCCCACCCGGTCAGACAGCGCGCCAAACAGCGCGTGCATCGGGAACGCCAGCACACAGGTCGCCATGATCACGTTGAGCATGGTTTGCTTCGGTACGCCTAACTGCACGGTGGCGTAGGATACAGCGAACACCGTTGCCAGGAAGAACGGTACACTTTCCGCGAAGCGTAACACCATGATCAAACAGACACTGCGCCACTGATTACGCATCACTTCCACCACCGGGCTCTGACGCGGTGCGGCATCACGCTGATTCGCCTGCTGTTGCTGCTGCTGAACCTGCTGGAACACCGGGGTTTCATCCACCTTACGGCGCATGTACAGCCCTACCATCACCAGCGCCACGCTCAGCATAAACGGTACACGCCAGCCCCAGGACATCAGTTGATCTTCCGGCAGTGTCGACACCATGGCGAAGATCGCCGTCGCCAGCAATTGACCGGAAAAACCGCCTGTCTGTGGGATAGACCCCAACAGGCCGCGACGATTGGCAGGCGCGGTTTCCACCACCATCAGCATCGCGCCGCCCCATTCGCCACCGACCAGAAAACCCTGCACAAAACGCAGCACCACCAGCAAAATCGGCGCCCAGACCCCGATCTGATGGTAGGTCGGCAGGCAGCCGATCAAAAAGGTCGCCATCCCCATGCCACCGAGGGTAATCAGCAGCGTCAGCTTACGCCCTAGGGTGTCGCCCATGTGGCCGAAAAAGATACCGCCCAACGGACGGGCGATAAATCCCACGCCGAAGGTGGCGAATGACGCCAGCATCGCCGTTACCGGGCTGACGTTGGGAAAGAACAGTTTGCCAAAGACCAGTGCGCTCGCCAGTCCGTAGAGCAGGAAATCGTAAAACTCGATGGTGTTGCCAATCCAACTGGAGATCACCACGCGGCGAATGTTGGATTTATTGTGCATCGCCTGGTGTTGGGATAATTCCACGGAAATCGACATGATGTTCCTCGCTTTATGATTTTATCGCCCTTCAGGCAAAACCATCCGGACGCCGCCTAACCCGGAGGTTGGCGGGGGGTGTAGGGTACAGGTTTTTTTGAGTGCTACAACGACTACCCGCTGAATATCAGCGCGCAGTAAACGATATTTTTTCGATTCCAGGTGTAAGTCACATGTAACGTGTCGCCATCAGCAATAATGGCGGGATAAGAAAACTCGCCGGGCTCCTGTTCCAGACAGAGAGCGTCCTGCCAGTGTTCGCCATTGTCCGTCGAACAGGCCACGGCTAACGGATAGCGACGATGCCAGTTGCCGGTCACTGGGTTGTAAACCAGCACCAGACGGCCCGCGCCCAGATGCACCAGATCAACGCCGCTATTATTGTTTGGCAAACCCACCGCGTAAGCCTCGCACCAGTGCCGACCGAAATCGTCGGAATCGCTGCGGTATAACGCGCCACGGGTACTGCGCATCAGTACATGCACCCGTCCGGGCGACGACTCCCACGCCGACGGTTGGATAACACCGTCCCACTGGAATACACGCGCCAAGTCGTTTTCCCACAACGCTGCCTGCTCCAGCCCCGACCACAGAGCCTCACGGCCATGCTCGCCGGGTAAGCGATGGGTCAACGGGATAGGCGCGCGCTGCCAGCTCTGCCCCTGATCAGCGCTGAGATCGACAAACGCATCCCAGTGGCGGTCATCCTCGACGGACGCGGGAGCCAGCCACTCGCCGTTCGACATCACCAACAGCTTATTCTTCACCGGCCCGCGCGGTGCGCTGTCGCCGGGCACCAGCGGGCGAGGTGCGGACCAGCTCGCGCCTTCATCCGTGGACAGCTGTACCCGCGTCTGCCAGTGGTGTACGTCAGCCCCCACCTTGTAGAACAGCCACAGCGTGCCCGCCTGCCAATGCAGCACCGGGTTCCAGTGCGCCAGTCCGTCTTCCCAGGCCACTCGAACCGGCGGCGACCAACGCCCTTGCTCATGGCTCGCCAGCCAGATGGCGGTATCGCCACTGCCTTCTTTTTCACCGGCAAACCAGGCGACCCGCAACCGCCCACCCGGCAACGCCACCACGGTTGAGGCGTGGCAGTTGCCAAAATAGTCGTGCCCCTCGGGCAGGACATATTGTCGTTTTGTCGTTGTCAGCCTCATCAGGATGTCCTTGCGTTAGCGTGGCGATACCGGGAGTGCGGCTGCCAGCGTATTGCCCAGCCGGAGCATGCTCTCGATAGCCTGTGGGAAAAAGCTCTCGCCGTAAGCCGCACTGTTGCGTACCCGGCAAACGTGGGTCGAGAACGTACCACATTGTTGCTGATAGAACTTGGCGCAGGCCGGATAATCGAGAAATTCCGCCAGCGCCGCCGTACCGAGGTAGTCCGCCAAATGCGCCGCCGCCTCCGGGTGCTCCCGCCAGTGCTCGAACAGCCACACGTACAGCTGCGGATGGAAGTTAGCCATCACACCGCTATAGGCCTGACACCCCGCCTGCAACGAGGGCAGCAGCGTCTGGCTATTGGCATTCGCCAGATGCAGGCGGGAACCCTGCGCCAGTTGCAACCGCCGACGAATGGTAGGCAAATCGCAGCAGGTGTCTTTGATAAAGGTGTAGCGCTCGCTGCGCGCGCACCAGGCGACGGTCTCGTCAGACAGCAACCGCTTGTAAGGATAAGGACACTCGTAAATCCCCAGATCTACCTGCACGGGCAGTTGCGCCGTCAGCGCCTGCAACCGGGCCAACACCAGTTCATCCGACTCACCGGCCAGCGCCAGCCGGTTACTGATGAGGATCACGCCGTCAACGCCGGTTTCCGCTACGCCGTTGAGTTGATCCACCTGCTGACTGAAGGCGCTGGCGGTGTGGCCTGACGCCACGACCGGTACCCGGCCATCCACCTGCGCGACAATAAAGCGCACCAGCTCGCGGGTTTCGGCGTCGCTTAAGAAAAACATCTCGCTGGACTGGCAGGCGGCAAACAAACCGTGTACACCCGCCTGCAGATACCACTCCACCAACCGCGCCAGCGACGCGTAGTCGATTTCGCCACGCGCATCGAACGGGGTGAGCATCACCGGCCAGATGCCGGTGTACTTGTTTTGATCACTGATTGAAGGATTGTCGTGGGTCATGATGTTACTCCGCCAGCAGTGAATGAGCGTCGCCCGCTACCCATACCTGGATATGCTGCGTCAGCGCCTGGGCAACAAAGGCTTTCAGTACGTCGGCGAGTTTATCGTCGTCCACATACGCCACCGTCAAATGGTTACTCTGGTGACCCGCCATCAGGTCATCACGGGTCACGCCGTCCAGCACCGCGTTGAGCAGCGGCCACTCATAGTTGGTAGCCCGGCGACGGCGCTCGAACTCGTCCGCAGGCAGTTCCACCGCGGTACCGGTACCGATATGCATGACAACCTGCGTTCCTTCGTAGTGCGCCCTCGCCCAGACAAAACGCCCCGCTTTACCCTGACCGGCAATCGTGGAGCCGCCATACGGGAAAAACATCGGCGGTTGACGATAGCCGGTAGCCCCCGCAATACCGCCTTTAAGATGGGCGAACGGCACCGCGCCAGAAATTTCCAAATCCCAGTAGAAAACGCCCTGATACTCACTGCCCCAGCGAATATCGTGCAGCGTGGTTTCTGCCGGTAGTCCCAACCCGTGCAGCAGGTGCCACAACATGACCTGCGGAATGGCGCTGCCCATGTCCACTTCATTGATGCAGGGGATGGCGACATCAGGACGAATCGGTACGCCCTGCTCATCCGGCAGCGGGAAACGCTCCGCATTGCCGATCGCGCCTTCGGCGAAATCGGACGCGGCGCAGCTGTCTTTCAGTCCCTGCTGATACTGCACCCCAACCGCCGACAACCCGAAACGCTGTACGAAACGCGCCATCGCGATCATCATCGCGCACTGCTCCAGTACCTGTTCGCGTGTCAATTGGCGGCTGGCGTCATCGCCGAACTCAAAACGCATACCACGCTGCTCATACCACGCCAGACAGCTTTCCCGCAGGCTATGCGGCACTTTCGCCATCTCCACCAGCAACGCCGACTGGGACAACGACTCGATCGGCATACCGGTCTGGATCATCGCCTGTTGCGGGAATACACCGTTAATCATCCCCATACAGAAGCTATCGAACAGCCCGATAATCGCCTTGTGACGCAAAATGTAGTCGCCGACCTGGCGGCCAATCTGTCCGGCAGTGGTCGCCAGCACCGGGTGAGAAGCCGCCACCGGGCGCAGGTAGCCGGTCTTGTGACTTACCGCGCCGTCACGCAGCCAGGTCGCCAACCCCTGATGGAACGCCTCATCATCAAAGGTTTCCGACCACAAACGGGAATAACTGCGCCCCAGGCTGGTCAGACAGCCCGCCATACACAACATCCCCACCAGCCCCGGCCAGGTGCCGTCAAAGTTGGCCAGCAACAGCACCGGACCACGGTGATGCACCAGTGACGGCGCAATATGGTGGGAATACTGCCAGGCGGTCAGCAGCACAATCACTGGCGCATCCGGGTCAAGTGCGGCGAAAACATCGCTGCCCTCCCGCTGAGAGCTGATGAAGCCGTGCCCGCGCTCGGTGTCTACTGCGTGGGCGCGCGTCATGCGGTACCCCAGGTGTTCCAGCGCGCTCTGCAGGCGGCTTTCAAACTGTTGTTGGGTCGGCCAGCAGGTCAGGTTAGCGGATTCACGCAAGTCCGCATTGGTAACCAGCAAAACCTCACGTTCGCCCACGGAAAGCGGGCGGGGTGAAACGGGAAGATTCAGTGTCAACATGGGTAACTCCTGGTGTCGGCTCCGGACGGTGCCGGAAAAATTCGGCTATCAGTGACGGCGCATCTGTTGCTGTGCGGCCTGCTGGTAGTCATACATCTGCAAATAAATCTGATATTTATCGTCGTGAAACGGTTGATGACCTCGATCAGCGCGGATAAGCACACCGGGGCGCACCAGCGACTGTGCAGCCTGCGGCAACGAAGGATACGCGCCGCACGCCACCGCCCCCAATAACGCCGCGCCGAGCGTGACCGCATCCTCCTCACTCGCCAGTTGAATGTCGCACCCCGTAATGGCGGCGTATTCCCGCAGCCACAGCGGGTTTTTGGTCGCCCCGCCACACATCACCAGCCGGGTAATACGATGACCGGACTGATTCAACGTCTCGATAATGTGTCGGGTGCCGTAGGCGATGGCCTGTAACGTCGCCAGATAAAGCCGGGCCAGCGCGTCCGGGCCTTGTTCCAGCGTCAGCCCCATCACCATGCCGCGCGCATCCGGGTTCGCCCGTGGCGAGCGATTACCGTGGTGATCCGCCAGCACATGCAGGTGGCGGGTCGGTAACGGCTCGCGCTGCTCCAGTAATTCCACCCACTCATTCAATACGGCATACGGGTTACGCTGCTGCTGTTCGGCCAGCGCGAGCAGTGTCGGCCACTGGACATGTTGATGTAAGGTCCACTCCACCAGCGCTCCCGCCGCGCTCTGCCCACCTTCGTTGAGCCACCATTGCGGCAGCATCGCTCCCCAGTACGGCCCCCATACGCCGGGCACCTCGACCGGTTGACGACTGACCAGCATATGGCAGTTAGACGTCCCACTGATGATGGCCAGGCTCCCTTGCGGTTCACTGCCGACCAGCGCCAACCCACCGGCATGTGCGTCGATGATGCCACCGGCGACTACCACGTTTTCCGGCAATCCCCAGTCACGCGCGACGTCAGCCGCCAGTGTCCCGGCCGCTTCACCCAGTTGCAGGATGCGTGGCGGGATTTTCTGCACTACATCGTCCAACCCAACCGCCTGCAACAGACCGTCGCTAAAGCGATTTTCATGCGCCAGATAGTTCCACTTACACGTCAGGGTGCAGACACTGGCCACATCAGCGCCGGTGGCGCGCCATACCAGATAGTCCGCCAAATCAAAAAAACGCCATATTTGTTTGTAACGTGCGGGGAAATGGCGCTTCAGCCACAAGATTTTGGGTAATTCCATCTCGATACTGACTTCACCGCCCACATAACGCAGCGCCTCGTCGCCGGTGGCGTTGATATCAGCGGTTTCGGTTGCGGCGCGGTGATCCATCCACATGATGATGTCCCGCTGCGGGTCGTCCTGCTCCGCTACCGATACCGGTTGCCCTTGCAGCCCCACCGCCACCAGCGAGCAGGTGGCGTCGATGCCAATAGCGCGGACCTGCGAAGGTGCAACCGCCGCCCCACTGAGCGCTTCACGCACACAGGCCCCCACCGCTTGCCAGATATCCGCCGACGATTGCTCCACCACATGCGTGCGGGGATGAAACTGTTCAATAGGCCGCACTGCAAACGCCAAACGCTGGCCATTGCCGTCAAACACCCCGGCCCTGACACTGGCTGACCCGACATCCACACCGATAAAGCAATCGTTTTTCATGTTGAAATCTCTTTGCTAAGTCGAGTTAGCAATTTATTTGAAGCATGGAGAAGATGACAATGATTTTTGTTGCGAACTGTGAGGCAGATCGGTGAATAAAAAATAATCGTTTGAAAGAAAACAGTTTTATCAGACAGGAAAAATTGCCTCGCGATGAACACCGCAGAGGAGGTGCTGACGCGGCGTCAGCACTGGGCGGCGCAGACATCCGGTACGCGCCGCCTGAGGGAAAACCGGTGGTTAACGGGCGACCGTCACCACAAATATCTGGCTGAAACCGTCAATGTCCCGCAGGTAGGCAAGGCGATCACCATTGGGTGAAAACACCACCGCATCCCCTATGGGCGGCGTTTCACTGCGTGCCGTCTGGCGAATCAACCGGCCGGTGGCGACCTCGCACAGCATCACGCTGTTGTCGGCAATAAACGCCAGAGAGTCACCGTCCGGATGCCAGTTGAATGCTGACTGTATCGGCCAGTCGCTGTGCGTGACCTGCCGCGGTTCACCGCCGTTCGGTGATACCGTCCACAGTTGCACAATGCCACGATCGTCTTTCATCAAAAACGCGATTTGGCTGCCATCCGGCGAGCTGCGTAACCAGTGGCGCGGTTGATTCAACACGCCGGGGTAAGCCCTGTCGGCGGTAAAGGTGAGTCGACGCTGGAACACACCGGCTGGCGGCGCGGGCAAGGCGTCATCAGTCCCCCCCAGCGGGCGTTCGCCAGGACGGGCGTAGTCGTCCAGTTTTTCTGGTAAATCAACAATAAACACGTCAGGCACTTTTTCACCGCACGCCGATAGCGTATCGCCGATAAACGCCAGCGCCCAGCGCTGGCGGCTACCGTTCGGGCGGACATAACCGGCATTGCCGACCCAACCTTCTTCGTAAGCGCGGTTAATATCATCGCTGCCAGGACGCGGCTGCGGCGTGGTATGGCTCACCAGCACACAGTAATGGCTACCGTCGTGCTCACGCGGATGGCGGTGTGGCGCGTCAACCCGGTGCAACGGCACCGCTACGCCGACGTTGCGCAAATCCAACGCCGGGTCACGCTCATGCAACACATGGTCGTTGTAGGTAAAGCTCAGGCGAGTACCGTCCGGGCTGAACACATGCACATGAGAACCGCCGCGCAGTGCGCCAGCCAGATAGGGGGCCGTCAGGACACAGGCATCCAGCGTCGTAGCCTGCTGGCGATCGTCATCGGCTACCATCACGCCACGGCGATGATGAAAATCATACTGCCAGTGCGCATCGGGATTTTCCGGACCGTGGATAAACACGTAACGTTGCGGCGGCACCGGGCTGCCGGTCGCGACACCAACATGTGCACCTTGCCCGGCACGGTAAAGCACCTCGCACTCGCGGGTTTCCACATTGACGCGCTCAATCGTCGAACCGGTAAACGAAGACCCCTGCGGCCGGACATCATAAATCAGCCAGTTTCCATCACATGACCAAATATTGATGTTGGTCAGCTGATGTGAAAACGCCCCACATGTTATCTGCCTGTCTTCATTCATCACAGATTCCCCGCTTTGATAAATTAACTTGGCATATCATAAAAAACCACGCAATGAATGACAAAAACAATGAAAATCAGCGGTTTGTTTACAATACCTGACTGTATTGTTGGTCAAAAAAGTAGAAAGATAGCGTCAACAACCTCCGTTTTCCACGAAGGCTAACAGGGCGTAACCTCTGCGTTATATCGAAAGAGCAAACGCCTTTACCAAGATGACCGAAAAAGGAAAGAGACATGAAAAACATCAAAACCATCGCTATCGCCGCCGCCCTTGCCACCGTATCTTTTGGTTCTTTCGCGGCCGCTCATAGCGTCAGCTATGCACAGGCTCAACAACTGGAAAAAATCGGTGCCGTGTCCGCCACCGCCAATGACGTGACCTCGCTGCAAAACAAACTGGCGCACGAAGCCAGCGCAGCCGGCGCTTCCGCGTACACCATTACCTACGCTGGTGGCGACGATACCCTGCACGGCAATGCGACTATCTACAAATAATCCTTGCCCACGAATTCATCATTACCCCTCAACCCCGGTGCCTGTGTCCCCCCGGGGTTTTTTTATTTTCGACGCCGTACACACCCGCTTAATTCAACGCTTACTTATCACCGCTGAAGAGATGATCGTACACATGCTGGAGATGACGCTCCATGCTGGTACGCGCCCGGGCCGGGTCGCGCGCAATGATGGCGTCGGCGATGTCGGCATGATCCTGATTCATGGTGCGGGGGAAATCGGAGTCGGCATAGAGCGTTTCCAGCCGGACAAATCGGCTGCTCTGGCGCTTGTTCCACAGATATTCCATCATGTCCTGCAACACCTCATTGCCAGACATTTCGCTCACCAACAGGTGGAATCGCTTATCTTCATGCAGAAACTGCGCGTCATTAATGTGCAGGCGAGACAAATCGCGGGTGATTTCCTGTAGCGCGGCACGCTGTTCGTCGGTGGCATGTACCGCCGCCAGTTCCGCCATCATTGCCTCGTAGACCTGACGGGCCTGAATAAACGCCCGCAGGCTGAACTCGTCTTCTGGCAACACGACGGACGGCGCTTCCGGCAGCGGATCGTTAACGTAAACGCCATTGCCGGTACGGATTTCTACCCAGCCGGTAATCTCCAGCGCAATCAACGCTTCACGGATGGACGATCGGCTCACCCCCAGTTGTTTCGCCAGCTCACGCTCCGAAGGCAGCAATTGCCCGGCCGCAAACTGACCATTTCTGATGCAGTTAATCAGCAGTGTGGAAATCTGCCGATACAACCGCTCAACCTTCAGTGTGGGTAATACCATATCCCCTCCGGATCCCCCGTCAGTCGTGTCCTGTAAACCGATGTGATGCCGACATGTGATGCCAACAATAGCCCGCAGCTTACCATAGCCGTCAAAACGTCAGAAAATTAAATGCCCCGGTCTGGCGCTTGCGCGTCATCGTGCCGTCTGCCTGATGTTTACGTGATCTAAATCACAGAAATATCACTACAGGTGGTGAATAGTGAGCTGGTCAGGCGGTCAGGCCACCAGACCGACCACCACACTAAACATAGCTTAAGGAGCTACATTATGGAACACACCTGGCGCTGGTACGGCCCCAACGATCCGGTGTCGCTGGATGATGCCCGCCAGGCGGGCGCGACCGGTATTGTCACCGCCCTGCACCACATCCCGAATGGGGAAGTGTGGAGCATTGAAGAGATTAAGCAACGTCAGGCGTTGCTGGCGGAAAAAGGGCTGATCTGGTCAGTGGTGGAAAGCGTGCCGGTGCACGAATCCATCAAAACCCAGACCGGCGACTACCGGCGTTATATCGCCAATTACCAGCAGTCGCTGCGCAATCTGGGTGCCTGCGGTATCGATACCGTGTGCTACAACTTCATGCCGGTGCTGGACTGGACCCGTACCGATCTGGAATACCCGCTGCCAGACGGCTCCCGGGCGCTGCGTTTTGATCACACCGCTTTCGCGGCGTTTGAGCTGCACCTGTTAAAACGTGACGGTGCCGCTGCCGACTATACCGATGAAGAACAACGTCAGGCTGCCGCGTATTTCGCCGCCATGACCGACGCTGACAAAGACAAGCTGACCCGCAATATTATCGCTGGTCTGCCGGGTGCTGAGGAAGGCTATACGCTGGAGCAGTTCCGCGCCCAACTGGCACAGTACGACGGTATCGACAAGGCGAAACTGCGCGAGCACATGGCGGAATTCCTGCGGGCAATCGTGCCGGTGGCGGAAGAAGCCGGTATCGTGCTGGCGGTACACCCGGACGATCCACCGCGTCCGATCCTCGGCCTGCCGCGCATCGTGTCCACCATTGAAGACATGCAGTGGCTGAAAGAGGCGGTAGACAGCATCCATAATGGCTTTACCATGTGTACCGGGTCTTACGGCGTGCGGGCAGACAACGATCTGGTGAAAATGATCGAAACCTTCGCTGATCGCATCCATTTCACCCATTTACGTGCTACCTGCCGTGAAGACAACCCGAAAAGTTTCCACGAAGCAGCCCACCTGAATGGCGACGTGGACATGGTGAAGGTGGTGAAAGCGATTCTGGCGGAAGAATACCGTCGCCGTCAGCAGGGCAATACTCGCTCCATCCCGATGCGCCCCGACCACGGCCACCAGATGCTGGATGACCTGAAGAAGAAAACCAACCCCGGTTACTCTGCCATCGGGCGGCTGAAAGGGCTGGCGGAAGTGCGCGGCGTCGAACTCGCCATCAAACAGACGTTCTTTAACGACTGACCCGCACACTCCTGAACGTTTGGCCCGCCTGGGTCAAACGTTCAACACAAACTTCTCAATCGCGTAAGCTACGCCGTCTTCACGGTTAGAGCGGGTAACGAATTGGCTCACCGCTTTGACGCTATCAATCGCATTGCCCATCGCCACGCCCAGCCCGGCAAACTCGATCATCGCCAAATCGTTTTCCTGATCCCCCAGTGCCATCACTTCATCGCGTTCCAGGCCGAGGTGCTGCGCCAGCATTTTTACCCCTTCGCCTTTATTCACGCGCTTATCCAGAATCTCCAGATAGAACGGCGCACTTTTCATGATGGTATAACGGGCGAAATCCTGCGGCGGAATACGGGCGATAGCGGCATCCAGCACCTCGGGTTCATCGATCATCATCACCTTTGGAAAACGCAGGTTGCGGTCCATTTCCTCTACTGCCCGGTATTTCAGTGGCATGCTGGTCAGGTGAGACTCATGCACGGTGTAGGCGCTAATGTCTTTGTTGGCGGTATACACATTATTGAAATCAAGCGCGTGGAAATGCACGCCCAGCTCGCGCGACAACGCCTCAAAATAGAGGTAATCCTCAAAGCTCAACGTCGTTTGTGCCACGCACTCACCCGTCAATGTGCTCTGCACTAACGCGCCATTGTTGGTGATGCAGTAATGTCCGTCCTGCTGCAACGCCAGTTGTTGCAAATAGCGCTCGATACCAATGAACGGGCGTCCGGTCGCCAGCGCCACATACACACCCTTTTCACGGGCAGCCGTAATCGCTTGTTTTACCGCAGGCGAAATATGGTTTTCCGGCGTTAGCAACGTGCCGTCCATATCAATCGCAATCAGTTTTATCGCCATGAATAATCCCCAATAATCAACCTCATTGCCCGCATGCTAACGCGATCTTGCCGGGCGAAGCCAGAAAAACAGCCGCAAATCATGGTGCGAAAATTAAAGGAGCGCTCGGGTACGCCGATACTATAAATGTGATGTAGTTCACAATACGGACATCGTTCAGACTGCACACATTCACCTGCTGTTGATTTTTCTTTCATCCATTTGAATGGCTTCACACAGGGGAGTTCTTATCATGTCCATTGAACTGGTTTCCCATCCATCCTCTACTCAGACGCCGCTATCTTCACGCCTTGCCGTCGGCAAGGGAAAGTTATCTACCCGAGCGCTGGTACTGATGGCCACGGTATTCATCATCATCTGCGGTTTTATCCTGACTATCGGTTTCCTGCTGTGGCAATCCGGCCAGCAGCAAAAGACCACCGCCCAGCAACTACTGGAACAGACGGCGTATACCAGCGCCTACTCGGTACAAAACCGGCTGGATGTCGCCCTGTTTGCCGCCCGGGATTTAGTGCAGAGTGTCATTAGCCTGCGGGAAGCCGGTGCGCCGGACCGTGCGGTTGCTGAGCGGTTGCTGGAAAATGCGCTCAAAAGCCACCCAGATTTACTGTCAATGTCGCTGGCATGGGAACCGAACGCGTTTGACGGTAAAGACCAGCAATACGCCAGTCAGCCAGAACAAGACCCGAAAGGCCGGTTTGTTCGCTATGTGGACCGCGATAACGCTGGTCACGTGGCGTTGCACAACCTGACCGATTACGAAACCCCCGGCAGCGGTGATTACTACCTGTTACCGCGAAAGCTGCAAAAGGAAGTGATCCTGGAGCCTTACAGCTACCCCTATAACGGGGTGGATGTTCTGCTCACGTCTATTGCGGTGCCTATCATCATTGACGGTAAGTTTTACGGTTCGGTCACCGCTGACTTCTCGCTGGACACGCTGCAAAAAATGGTCAACGACATTAAGCCGTTTGGCGGTGCCGGTTATGCCATGATGTTTTCATCAAGCGGCAGCTACATCGCCCACCCGGACGCCAGCCGTATTACCAAAAAGCTCGATGATGACCCGAAACTGCTGGAAAGCATCCAGTCCGGTACGCCGCTTACCTCAATTCGTATGAGTTCCTTTACTCACCAGGAAATGATGAGCGCCTATCTGCCGATTACTATCGGCAATACCGGCACGCCGTGGACGTTGGGCGTCACAGTACCCGAGCAGGTGGTCATGGCGGAATCCGTACGGTTACGCTACATCGGCGCGGTCATGACGCTATTGAGTATTCTGGTCGTCTCCGGGGTGATTAGCGTTATCTTCACCCGCAAGGTGTTGCGCCCGATAGGCGGTGAGCCGACGGAAGCTGCTCGAATTGCCCTGGCGGTGGCGCAAGGTGACCTGACCTTCCACATTCCGGTGCAGCCCAAAGACACCAGCAGCATCTTCTATGCGATGTCGGAAATGCAGCAGCAGTTACGCAATATTGTGGAGCAACTGATGTCCACCAGCGAATCGGTCAGCCACGGTGCCGCGGAAATTTCAGCCGGTAACGTCGACCTGGCTTCCCGCACCGAACAGCAGGCCGCGGCGCTGGAAGAAACCGCCGCCAGCATGGAGCAAATCACCGCCACCGTGAAGCAAAACGCCGATAACGCCCACAGCGCTACCCGGCTGACACAAAACGCGGCGCACATTGCCCAGCGCGGTGATGAGATTGTCGGTCAGGTGGTGAGCGTGATGGGTAGCATTGACAACAGTTCAAAGAAAATCAGCGAAATCACCACCATCATCAGCAGCATTGCCTTTCAGACTAATATTCTGGCGCTCAATGCGGCGGTGGAAGCCGCCCGCGCTGGCGAACAGGGGCGTGGTTTCGCGGTAGTGGCAGGTGAGGTACGCAGTCTGGCCCAACGCAGCGCGGATGCCGTCAAGGATATCACTGCGCTGATCGGTGAATCTGCCGAACGGGTCGGTCATGGGGTCAGTATGGTGGAGAATGCCGGGAAAACCATGCGAGACATGCTGGCCGCCGTCACCTCGGTCAACGATATTATGAGCGAGATTGTCGCCGCCTCGGATGAACAATCACGCGGCATCAGTCAGGTCACGCAGGCGGTGCATGAAATGGACGGCGTCACCCAACAGAACGCTGCACTGGTACAGCAGGCAACGGCGGCAGCGGCTTCTCTGGAGGATCAGGCCCGGCAACTGGCGCAACTGGTGCAGGTGTTCCGTATCCATTAGGCTCAGGATAACGCTTACACAATAGCCATTCCTCAATAACAAACCTCCATAACAAATAAGGGCATAGTCATCGCTATGCCCTTATCGTCGGTTTGCTCTATCGTCGTCTATCTGTATGCATCAGCACCGTTTTGGCGGCTTACACCTCTTCATCACGCAGCGGCACAATCAGCATGTCGATATGTACCGTGTTGATCAACTGACGCGCGGACGACATCAATTTGCTCCAGAAATCCTGATGATGACCACACAACACCAGATCAACATCGTATTTGCGAATCGCGTCGACCAGCACCTGACCCAGATCACCGCTGCCGCTCAGGGTTTCCGAAATAGGATAACCGGCACCGTCCGCCAGGTCCTTCAGGGCATTCTGGGTTTCTTCGGAAATGCGTTGCTGCATATCGCCCAGATTGACATCAATAAGCCCGGTGTAGAGATCGGAATAGTTCACGTCAACATGGATCAAAGAGACTTTGGCATCATACGGCCGCGCCATGGAGACCGCTTTTTCCACTAACACCTTACTTTCCGGTGACAAGTCAACCGCAATAAGGATGTGTTTGTAAGCCATGATTAAGCTCCTTCCTAATGACTAACTGATGGGTCAGCAGATATTTCTCCTGCCAGTCTGATAACCTATGGCAGTCATGAGCATAACACCCCCTCAATTTCGGGTTATGTTCAACGGATCACAACGCCACACATTTTGTAACGGTTCTGCGACGGCGGATAACCACTTACCCTGAAGTGACCACCCATTTGCGCCGATAACTCTTTATACCCGTCATACTTCACGCTCTACCCGTCATGTTTCACGTTGCAGGTGTAGTGGTTCCTGTAACACGAATCACTGAGGTATGCAGGGGGAAGCCTCTCGCCCGTGCGTAAAGTGTAGCTGAAAAGAACAGGGTCTATGGCAAAGAAAACAGCGCCAGATCAAAAGAAGTCATGATGTTTTTAGCTATCAGGAACCTTGCGCAAGGTATGGAAAAAAAGCGTCAGGCTCTTCTACAATGAAATTGGAGGGGGACTTTTCAGGTTCTTTTCCAGACAGGGATATCGAGGTGAAGAAGAATACCTGGGCAACTCGCCATGGTCTGGCAGCCCCATAACATCGCGTGAATAACGTGTGGCATAAATACCCACAGATGTGACGTCAGCAGGACCCGACGCCTACCCGCATCTGGAGGGTCATAATCCGGGAGGGAAGCATGATGATTAGTACATTTGCGCTTTTCTGGGCTTTATGTGTCGTCTGTGTCATCAATATGGCGCGATATTATTCTTCGTTGCGAGTGCTGCTGCTGATTCTGAGAGACTGCGATCCGCTACTGTACCAGTATGTGGACGGAGGCGGTTTTTTCACCTCTCACGGGCAGCCCAGCAAGCAGTTACGGCTGGTTCGCTATATCTACGCACAACGTTATCTTGACCATCACGATCCGGAATTTATCCGTCGCTGCGCACGGGTACGCGGTCAGTTCTTGCTGACCTCTGCCTTGTGCGGGCTGGTGGTAGTGAGCCTCATCGGCCTTATCATGTGGCACTGAGGTTAACTACAGCAGCGGCGACAACGGACGCCTCAACCGGTCGTGTACCCCTATCAACCCTTAAATAACGCAACACTGAAAGCAGAAAGGCGACCGGGTGGCCGCCTTTCTTATTTGGTGATAACGATGTTCTGACGATAACGATGCTATACCGTGGTGGCATATCGCCACCCGTCAGATAACCTTCAGAGCCAGCCAGTACAGAACCCCAGACAGCACCATCGACACCGGCAGGGTAAACACCCAGGCCAGCATAATGTTTTTCACCGTTTTCCCCTGCACACCGCCGCCATCGACAATCATGGTTCCCGCCACCGCGGACGAGAGCACGTGTGTGGTAGAAACCGGCATGCCGGTATAACTGGCGATACCGATGGACACTGCCGCCGTTACCTGCGCCGAGACGCCCTGCGCATAGGTCATGCCTTTTTTACCGATCTTCTCACCGATAGTAACTGCCACGCGCTTCCACCCCACCATGGTACCGAGTGACAACGCCAGCGCTACTGCGACAATAATCCATAGCGGAGCGTACTCAACAGTATGGAGCAGGTCGCCACGCAGATTGTTGAGCAGACGTTTGTCGTCAGCCGAGGTTTCCGGCAGTTTGACGACACGATCCAAAGTGTCGGAAATACACATCAGCAGGCGACGAGCACGGGCGCGATCGTCTGCGGCCAGATCATCATAACTCTTCACGTTATTCAGCAGCGTCAGTGCGCGGTCGACGGCGATCGACGCACGCGAGGTATCGCAGTGAAAATCCGGCTTGTTGCCGGTAGAAGGGATCACATTTTCCGGTGCCGGGATGACCGGCTGAGATAAATCAATCACATGAGCCAATGTCGCCTGATGAGACTGATAGTAGGTTTGCAGATTCGCCACCGCGTCGCGGGTACGGCTAATGTCATAACCAGAGGCACTCATATTCAGCACAAACCCGGCAGGTGCCACGCCAATCAGCACCAACATGATAAGACCAATGCCTTTCTGACCGTCGTTAGCGCCGTGAGAGAAACTCACCCCTACCGCAGACAGAATCAGCGCAGTACGGGTCCAGAACGGTGGCTTACGTTTGCCATCTTGTTTTTCACGCTCAACCGGCGTCAGGTGAATGCGCTGGCGCTTCTTATTGCCGCTCCAGTAACGACGCAGCAGATACACCATTAACCCGGCGATGATCATGCCGACCACCGGTGATACCAGCAGCGACAGGAAAATACTGACCATTTTGGGGATATTGAGCGCATCCACCACCGAGGTGTGGCTCACTAGCGCGTTGGTTAAACCAATACCGATGATGGCACCGATCAGGGTGTGAGAACTGGAAGCCGGTAAACCAAAGTACCAGGTCCCGAGGTTCCAAATGATCGCCGCCAGCAGCATGGAAAACACCATCGCCAGCCCGTGAGCGGAACTGACGTTTAGCAGCAAATCGGTTGGCAGCAGGTGGACGATGGCATACGCCACACTCAGTCCCCCCAGCAATACCCCGAGGAAATTGAAAACACCGGCCATGACAACCGCCAGTTGGGCACGCATCGCACGGGTATAGATAACTGTGGCTACCGCGTTGGCGGTATCGTGAAAGCCGTTGATGGCTTCATAGAACAGAACAAACAGCAGGGCGAGAACCAGCATCAGACCGGTGTGGAAATCAAGCCCGGCAAATAAATGTAACATAAGTGTTAGGCCATGTAGTGGTCATGAACGCGGCGCATTATCGGTGACAAGCTGAAACGGGAAAAGCAAAATATGACATTATTTTGACTTAAATTACGCCACTTCTGCCGGTGAATTTGATTTAGTTAATTAAAATCAATGCATTATTGATTTCACCCCTCCACATACTCTGTTACGGGTAAAGACACCACCCCGCTGTCGCGACATGGTGTCAGGTGCCTGCAGGCAGATGACCGACGAAGGGACATCACCTATAATCGGCCCCCCGGATATCACCGGCGCAAGAGCGGGAGAGTAATGTGGAACAGTTTGACGTCATCATCCTTGGCGCGGGAGCAGCCGGGCTATTCTGCGCGGCACAGGCAGGCCAGAAAGGTCTGCGGGTGCTGCTGGTGGACAATGGCAAAAAACCCGGCCGCAAAATTCTGATGTCCGGCGGTGGGCGCTGCAACTTTACCAATCTGTACGCCGAACCGGCGGCTTACCTGTCGCACAACCCGCACTTCTGTAAATCTGCCCTCGCCCGCTATACCCAGTGGGATTTCATCAGCCTGATTAACCGCTACGGCATCGCGTATCACGAAAAAACGCTCGGCCAGTTGTTCTGCGACGATTCCGCGCAGCACATTGTCGATATGCTAATGAAAGAGTGCGATGCCGGTAACGTGACGCTGCGCCTGCGCAGCGAGGTGCTATCGGCAGAAAAAAACGCGCTGTTCCAGGTGAAGCTCAATACCGGTGTGGTACAAGCGCGCGCGCTGGTTATCGCCACCGGCGGGCTGTCGATGCCCGGTCTGGGGGCCACACCATTCGGTTATCAACTGGCGGCACAATTTGGCCTCAACGTGTTGCCGACTCGCGCCGCACTGGTGCCGTTTACCCTGCACAAACCATTATTGGAGCAATTACAAACGCTCTCCGGCGTATCGGTACCGGCGGTGGTCAGCGCCGCAAACGGCACCACCTTCCGCGAGAATATCCTGTTTACCCACCGTGGCTTGTCCGGCCCGGCCATTCTGCAACTGTCCAGCTACTGGCAGCCGGGAGAACTCGTTACCATCAATCTGTTGCCCACGCTTGATCTGGCGGAATGCCTGAACGCTGAGCGTCAGGCACACCCGAACCAAAGCCTGAAAAATACGTTGTCGCAATGGCTGCCGAAACGACTGGTGGAATGCCTGCAAGCATTGGGGCAGCTACCGGATGTCACCTTAAAGCAGCTCAACAAGTCGCAACAGGCCGAGGTAGAAGCCACGTTACAGCAGTGGCGGGTACAGCCTAACGGCACTGAAGGTTATCGCACGGCGGAAGTCACGCTCGGCGGGGTTGATACCCGCGAACTGTCGTCAAAAACGATGGAAGCCAGCAAATGCCCGGGGTTGTATTTTATCGGCGAGGTGGTGGACGTCACCGGCTGGCTTGGCGGTTATAACTTCCAGTGGGCCTGGAGTTCGGCGTGGGCTTGCGCGCAGGCGCTGGAGTAAACACCAGACAGCGCATTAAATCAGCACCACTAAAATCACCACAACAACTCCCCAAAACAACAAAGCCGCCCGAAGGCGGCCATTGCGTACGTGATACTGGTGTTAGCGAATATCGGCGTTATTTTTTATATCGATGGGATTAGTTGTACAGTTCGGCCACACCGCGCAGTTGGCTATCGCTGCCAGTCGCGGAGATGATGCGGAACGATTTGGCACCGGCGGCACTCGCTTTTTCAGCCAGGTTAGCCTGCAGGCTGTCCAGGGTATTAGCGCTGGCACTGACGGTACCGACGGACTGGCTGGCAGCGTGCTGCACTTCTGTCGCGGCGAAGGTGCCGAAAGAAACGGTAGCCAGGGTGATAACTGCAACAATATTTTTGATAGCGTTCATGGTCTATATCCTTCACGTTGAATTCGGTTAACTTTCTTGTTGAAAGCATCTTCGCTTTCGATGGAAGTGATAATAGACCTGTTATCGCAGCGTTAAAACCGGGTTTATTTGCAGATATCATTCAAAATTTATGAACTAAAAACACCCCCTGGTACTGTCTGCCACCTGCCTGTTTTTAGCGCAGATGGCAGAGCGGCCGGTTATTGCAGTTCAACCCACAGTGGGTGGTGATCGGAACCCTGATTCTCCGTATCGACCCAGCAACGACGCACCGTCAACCCCAGTGAAGGCGTCAGCAGGCAATGATCGATCCGGCCGCCAACATTCGGGTGGGTAGAACCGCTACTCTCCAACTGGCCTGCCGCAACCCAGGCATCCATCAGCCCGCGATGGCGAACCAACCGGCCGTGATGCGGCGACACCGGCCCCACCAAATGGCGATATTCGTCGCTGTCCGGCAGGCAGTTCAAATCACCCATCAGGATCATCTCCTGTGGCATCACCGGCATGCGGCCTTCGGTCCAGCCAGCCGTCGGGTCAGGGTGACCACCGCACCAGGCCCCCCCTTCCTCCGGGGCGCGGGCAAAAATCCCTAACATCGCGTCTACTTGCGGTAATCGGGTCTCGGCGCACAGATGACTGAGATGGGTGTTATAAACGCGAATCGCCCCGCCATCGGTGTCGACCACCGTTTCCAGCACACCTTGCTGAATCGAATGCTGGGTGAGCGTGCCGAATTTCGGCAGTGGGAAGTTGCGGCTGGAAAGGATCGGTCGGCGCGACAACGTCAGGGTACCAAACTGGCGGCGGCGGTTGAGAACCCGGCCGTCCGCGGCCACCGTACTCGCGTCCATATCCAGATTAGCGCCATACACCCAGTGATACTCGCCCAGCAACGCAGCCAGCTCCGCCGGTTGGTCCGTCATACCGGAGCGCTGCCAGAAGCGTTCCACTTCCTGCATACAGATGATATCCGCACCGCGCACTTCGTCGGCAATGCGAGCCAGATCGTAACGGCCATCGCGGCCAAGACCGTATTGAATGTTGTAGCTGACAATGAGCATGAGGCAACCTGTTGGTAAGAGAGGAAGATTAACCTGCCGTGCGGCAGGCGGGAAAGTCATCGGCAGGCAGCACCACGCCGACATCACAAAGCCGATTGCCGTCGGCACCAAACAGCAGCAGCGTATCTGCCGACAGCGATACCCCGACGCGCATTCCCACGTCATACTGCGCTATCGAACCGGCTACCAACGCCTGCAAGGGACCAAGCGGCGTGCGCAGGCGGTAGAGGATTTCCCGCCCCATCGGCTCAACGTGTTCGATATCCCCGGCCAACAGACCGGGTACTGCTGCCGTCAGCGTGACGTCTTCCGGCCGGATGCCGAGCATCAAAGCCCCCTGACAGGCCGATGACAGCCCCCAGCCAACCTCACCCACCGTCAACTGATGTCCACTGGCGTACCCCGGCAGCAGACAAATCGGCGGCGAGCCGATAAAGCCGGCGACAAAGGTATTGGCCGGCTGGCGATAGAGCTGTTGTGGGGTGCCGATTTGCTCCACCCGCCCCTGATTCATACAGATAATGCGGCTGGCGAGTGTCATCGCCTCCAGTTGGTCATGGGTGACCATCAATGTGGTGGCGCGCGAGCGAGCGTGAATCGCTTTCAACTCGGTACGCATCGTCATACGCAAGGTGGCATCAAGGTTGGATAGCGGTTCATCCAGTAATAGCAGCGACGGCCGTTTTACCAACGCCCGTGCCAGCGCCACCCGCTGTTGCTGACCACCGGACAGTGCTGACGGTTTGCGATCCAGCAGTTCCGATACCTGCACCAGCGCGGCCGCTTCCCGCACCCGCTGGTCACGCCCGGCACGCTCGTCGGGTTTAAAACGCAGCGGGAACGCAATGTTGTCGTACACATTCAGATGGGGGTAGAGCGCGTAAGACTGGAACACCACGCCAACGTTACGATCGCGCGCATCGACGCCATTCACCCGTTGACCGTCGAACAGAATCTGCCCCTGTGTCGGCGCATACAGCCCGGCCAGCAAGAATAAGGTGGTGGATTTACCACACCCCGACGGCCCGAGGATCGCCACAAACTCGCCGTCAGCCAGCGTCAGATTAACCGGGTGCAACACCGGCGTATCGCCCCAGGCTTTGGTTACACCATCAAGCACAATCTCTGCCATCATTCAGCCTTTAATTCCGCCGACGCTCATCTGCGTCAGGTATTGTTGGGTTAACAGGTACAACGCCAGTACCGGCAGGATATAGACGACGCCAACGGCAGCAATCAGCCCGGAATCTGCGCCCATACTGTCTTGCGATGCCCAGAACAGGTACAGGCTCATGGTCATCCTGCTGCTGTCTATCAGCAGGGTGCGCACAAAAATGTACTCCTCCCAGCCGCGCAAAAAGGCAAAGGTGGCGATAGCGATGATGCCGCCGGTCACCTGTGGCAACACCACCAGCCGGAATGCCTGAAAACGACTGGCACCGTCGGTAATGGCGCTCATTTCGATATCCCACGACACGCCGTCGAAAAAATTCTTCATCACGAAAATAGCGAACGGCAGCTCAAGGGCGCACATCACCAGCATCACCCCCCACAGGCTGTTGAGCAGCCCCATCCAGTAAAGCTGAATAAAAATCGCCACCGTCAGCGCCATCACCGGAAAAGCGTGCAGCAATAACAAGGCCTTCAGCACCCCTTCGCGCTGTCGAAAGCCAAGCCGGGATAAGGCATAGGCGGCGGGTACCGCCAGTAAAGTCACCAACACCGTATGGCCGGTCGCAAACAGCAGCGAATTGCCCAACGCCGTCCAGACTGACGGCAACGTACCACTCTGTACGCCGGTGGCCTGCACATCCGGGTTCCATAAAAAACGATAGTTGTGGAATGTCAGTTCGGGGGCAACCCACAAGCCGCACACCAGTAATGCCGCCAGACCAACCAGCCAGCGCAGACGGCGGGCATGCTGTTCGGTACGCGCCCGCCAGGCGATCGCCAGCAGCAAGGCGTATGCCAGCGCGGCAATCGTCAGTAATCGCCACAGCACCTGATACTCGCTACCCCCATCCCGATGGGTAAACGAGATAGCCAACAACCACAGATACGGCGTCACAATCGGTATCGATACCAGCGTCAGAAACAGCACCACGCTCGCCAGAAACCCCACCCGATTCCAGCGCGAACGCGCCGCCTGACGCGCCCAGTCAACCGCGTTCATCGTCGTCATCGCATCACCTCAATACGTGGCGGAGAAAACTGCGCACGCATGTTCATCATCCGCCACTGCAACAGCGTCAGCAGCCCGCCGAAGACCATCAACCCCAGCGCCAGCATGGCGCCATAGCCATAAGCGCCGGACTCGAACGCCCGCCGGTAGATATAAAGTGCATAGGTAGTGGTGTCGTACACCGGGCCACCGCCGGTAATCAATAGGATGTACTCGTAGGTCACCATCAGCGACAGCGCCTGATACAGCGCAATAAAGCACACCGGGCTTTTTAACGCTGGCAGCACCACATGACGAATCACCGACCACTCGCCAGCACCATCAACACGTGCGGCATGCCACAGGTGAGCCGGAATAGCGCGAATGGTGGAAGCGAGGATCACCATGGCAAAAGACGCCCCCACCAGACCGTTCGCCACCACAATCAACACCATCGGGTGGTCATTACGCAGGTTGAGCGGCGGCAACCCGAACACCCCCACCACCACCTGATTAATCAGGCTGTGGGGCGACGGGTCTGCCGCCCAGATCCACAACAGCGCGTACAACACCGAGGGGGAAATACGCGGCAAAAACCAGATACCGCGAAACAAGGCCCCCAGCGCAGGCGGTACCGCCGTGGTGGCAATCGCCAGCACAATCCCCAGCCCCAGGTTGAACAACAGCAGCGTACTGACCACATACACCAGCGTGGTCAGCAAGATAGCGGGCAGGCGCTTGTCCGACACCAGCAACCGCATCAGGTTGTCGGTACCAAAGGCGCTTATCTGCACGTTGCTGCCCATATCACTAAACGCAATCACCACATTGAGCAGCATCGGCGCGACAAAAAACACCGCCAGCACCGAGATAGCCGGGGCCAGCCAGCGCGCCGGATGTACCCCAGCCGTGCGGTTCGACAACGTTACAGACATACGCCACCTCGTTCATCAACGCGGATAACACCCGCGCCCACGACACCTGCCATCAATGCAGGCTATCGACGATTTCCACATCCTTGCCCAACTGGGTTTCCAGTTCGTCGGCAATAAAGTCCACCGCCTGCGCTGGCGTCATCCGTTTGGTTTCCACCGCCTGCAAGCCTTTAAACAGCACACGGTTATAGTCGCCAAAACGGGCATGATTCGGCACAAAGGTAATGTTTTTCATCATCTTGCCGGCTTCACTCAGCGCCCAGTTATCGGTGTACTGCGGCATGGCGGCCTGAGCGTGGCTGATAGCGGTGTGATAGGAGCTGATGTCGTGGCGATTGTTGTAGTAAGGCAGGCTGGCGATAGCCACCAACTGTGCCGCCAGATCCTTATACTGGCTCTTGTTGCTGACCACGTAAGCGATAGGGTGCGACAGGTTGGCGGGTTTACCCCCTTTTACCAACGCCGGGGCGGCTATCCAGCCAATCTTGTGGGTGTATCCCGCTTTATCGGCAGGCCACGCCGGGCCAAAGCTATCGTTCACCTGCCAGGCCATCGCCCAAATCCCCTGATGGAACAGGAAGGCTTTTTCCTGCTTGAACGCCGTCTGGATAGCGTCCCAGCTCATGGCGGTGTTATCAGTCGGCGTGACACCTGCTGCGACATTGCGGGCATACCAGCTGAGGGCTGCCTGGGTTTCTTTTTTCGCAAATAACAGTTTGCCAGTCTTCTCATCCATAAATCTGGCACCGCACGCGGCAAACACCATCAGGTAGTCGATACCGACATTCGGGCGGTGCAACATGCCGATTAGCGCTACCTGACGGTCGACCACCTCTTTGGCCAGCGCCGTCAGGTCATCCAGCGTGAATTCACCGCTGTCGACACGGGCGGGCAGGCTATCGATAAACGTTTCGTCTTTGCCAATCTTGCGCAGCATGTCCTTGTTATAGAAAAACATGCGGATTTCCGCATCCTGCGGTATGCCGTACACCTTGCCCTGATACTTCATCGCTTCCCACAATACCGGCAGAATATCGGCGTACACCCACGGGTTCGCTTTGATTTGCGCCTCCATCGGCATGGCATAACCATTGCGGGCGAACTCGCCAATCCACTCGTGCGGCAGCAGCACGATGTCCGGCCCCTGATTCACACCGAAGGCTTTCAGCGTATCCAGCGCCAGATCGTCCCAGCCTTGTACCGCGCTGGCATGGGTATCGATAACGATTTTGCGATCCACACCCGCATCGGCGAATTGCTGGTTGAGCACCGCCGCCGCCTCTTCGATATTGACGGTGCGCATCGGCGCGTTTCTGTCATTCAGGGTCCAGAGCTTGAGTTTGATAACATCCGCTAGCGCCGTGTGGGCCATTAGCCCGCTCACCAGTAACGCTGTCAGGGATAACGAGACAAGTTTACGCACGGGTACCATCCTGTTATTGGGGTTGACGAATTAATTAAGTAGCTTAATTATATTGCAGACGTATGAAGGAAACCGGACAGAACCGGGACAACGGATACCCATGGAAAAGCGAGAACTCACCACCACCCACCGCAAGCTGCTGGGGTTGCTGCGCCGCTCTGGCAGCCTGTCACGCAGCGCCCTGGCCGCCGCCAGCGGCCTGACGACCGCCGCCGTCAGTATGATGACCAGAGACATGCTCAACCTTGGCCTGCTGGAAGAAAGCGACCGGGCGCAAGGGCGGCGCGGCCCGCCGCAAATCAACCTGCGACCGGCGGCTCAGGCGGGCTATGTGTTGGGGGTGTACGCGGAATACGACCTGATTTGCCTGATCCTGATGGATTACGCCGGGCAAGCCGTGGCACACACTACCCTGCGTGGTGATTTTCGGATGGTGGCGTCAGTCGCGGATACGCTGGCCAATGCGATTAATACCCAGCTTGATGTGCTACCACAGGCACGCGAACGGCTGCTGGCTGTCAGCCTGGCGCTGCCCGCCCGCTTTGACGGCGGTGCCATGCCGGTGTGGATTGCCCCCGGTCTGGCGGCCTGGCGCGGGGTCGATATCGCCCGACAATTGAGTGAACGGTTGGGCTGCCCGGTGTTGGTGGAAAACGACGCCAACTGTGCTGCCATCGGCGAACTGCATTTTGGCTCCGCTGCTCCTGATGACAGTTTTTTTTACCTGTATATCGGTAAAGGGATTGGCGGCGCTCTGATCTTCAACGGTGAGCTCCACCGCGGCCGACTGGGTAACGCCGGTGAGATTGGTGCGCTGCGCACCCGCGCGCAATCACGCCCGTCGTTTGACGATCTACAGGATTACCTGTTAGCGGCAGGCGAACCGCTGCCCGCCATAACTGCGGACGTCAACTGGCTGGCACTGGCAGCCTCACCCGCTGGAATGCGCTGGGTTCAACGCGCGGCGGGCGAGCTGTACCAGCTACTCTATGCCGTTACCGCGCTGCTCGACCCACCCAGCCTTTATCTGGGCGGGACCTTGCCCACCCCGTTCATGGCGGGTTTGCAAGCCGCCGTCATGGCGCAGGCACCTGCGCCGGACGATGACGCACCGCTCATGCTGCCGCCGGTGCGTCTCTCCACGTTACCCACACAAAATAGCGCCGCTTTCGGTGCTGCTGCACTGGCATTGAGCCAGTACTGAAAACAACAAAGCCGCCCGAAGGCGGCCATTGTTGCGCATGATAACGATAAACCGGCTATCAGTTATAGAGTTCAGCCACACCGCGCAGTTGGTTATCACTGCCAGTCGCGGAGATGATGCGGAACGATTTGGCACCCGCGGCACCCGCTTTTTCAGACAGGTTAGCCTGCAGGCCGTCCAGTGTATTGGCGCTGGCGCTGACGGTACCGATGGACTGGCTGGCAGCGTGCTGCACTTCTGTCGCGGCAAAGGTGCCGAAAGAAACGGTAGCCAGGGTGATAACTGCAACAATATTTTTGATAGCGTTCATGGTCTATATCCTTCACGTTGAATTCGGTTAACTTTCTCGTTGAAAGCGTCTTCGCTTTCGATGGAAGTGATAATAGACCTGTTATCGCAGCGTTAAAATCGGGTTTATTTGCGCATAACTGTCAATTTTTTTGAATCTAATTCGGCGTTATCTGATCGCCATATCTTCCGCCAGACTTACTGCGGCGGGCACACCCACCGCACATCGACACACGGACTGCGCTATCCGCTATCGGACAATGACACACCGCTCACATTACCCACACAAAACAGCGCCGCTTTCGGCGCTGCGGCGCTGGCACTTACCCAGTGCTGAAAACAACAAAGCCGCCCGAAGGCGGCCATTGTTGCGCATGATAACGATAAATCGGTTATCAGTTATAGAGTTCAGCGACACCGCGCAGTTGGCTGTCATTGCCAGTCGCAGAGATGATGCGGAACGATTTGGCACCCGCGGCACTCGCTTTTTCAGACAGGTTAGCCTGCAGGCCGTCCAGTGTATTGGCGCTGGCGCTGACGGTACCGATGGACTGGCTGGCAGAGTGCTGCACTTCTGTCGCGGCAAAGGTGCCGAAAGAAACGGTAGCCAGGGTGATAACTGCAACAATATTTTTGATAGCGTTCATGGTCTATATCCTTCACGTTGAATTCGGTTAACTTTCTCGTTGAAAGCGTCTTCACTTTCGATGGAAGTGATAATAGGCCTGTTATCGCAGCGTTAAAATCGGGTTTATTTGCGCATAACTGTCAATTTTTTTGAATCTAATTCGGCGTTATCTGATCGCCATATCTTCCGCCAGACTTACTGCGGCGGGCATACCCACCGCATGTCGACACACGGACTGCGCTTGCCGTTATCCGCTATCGGATGTGACGGCACACAGCCGCCGCTCATCGTCTCCGACGTGTTTGTCGTCCCATTGGCCGGGTGCGCCAGTAGAGACTCCATCACAATTCGACGAATCTCAGCCCGCTGCGCCTCGGTGAATGCATGGCTGCCATCAGCCGGATAAGGTGCGATAGCCAGCCCGTATAATGGCAGCAGCATGAGTATTCCACCTGCCACCAGTCTGTTGACGTTCATGGTGACGTCCTCTGTGTTGGGAGACACGCTATGGCAGGCTCACTCCCCCCTGAAATGAACCTGCCGCACAGCGCATCTGAGCTGTATCAAAGCCCATGATTTCGCCCCCGATACGACGTTCAGCCCGCCTTTGGTTGACGCCGCCCCGCCCGGGGACACGTCATCAGATTACGAGCCAGACGGTAAATTTGTCGTAAAAGCCGTTTGTGTGGGTATAAAAATTCCGTATAGAGAGCCAAAACACCTATCTATATGATTAAAAAGGAAAATCATAAAAACAGTATCTCAGCCGCCACGCTGGCGGGCAAAACCCCGTCAATACAGGCATGATAAATAACAGGACAGGAAAAACGATGCAGACAGGAGACCACGATGACAGGTGATGCCTTGCACGGTAAAACGTTGCAGCAATGGTTCCATGACTTTCCCCTACTCGCGCCGCTGGTGAGCCGCCAGCCGGTATGCTGGTTTAACCCGGCCGCCACATCCGTACATGAAGCCTTGCGTGATGTACCGCTCACCCACGCCGATGTGACCGATGCCAGTCAACGTTTACAGCGATTCGCCCCCTTTCTGCAACACGCCTTTCCGGAACTGCAAGCCAGTGGTGGCATCATCGAGTCTGAGCTGGTGGCGGTGCCGACATTCGCGGCGGCGATTGCCCAACAGGCTGGTTTGGATACACCACCAGCGGTATTGCTGAAATTGGACAGTCACTTACCGGTCGCAGGGTCCGTTAAAGCCCGCGGCGGTATTTACGAGGTGCTGTTCCATGCGGAACAACTGGCGTTGCGCCACGGTTTGTTGCGCGAAAGCGATGACTATCGCCGCTTACTGGACGACGACTGCCAACGATGTTTCCACCGCCATAAAGTTGCTGTCGGCTCTACCGGCAATCTCGGTATGTCCATCGGTATCGCCAGTGCGCGGCTGGGTTTTGATACCACCGTGCATATGTCCGCCGACGCCCGGCAGTGGAAAAAAGACCGGCTGCGGGCACACGGTGTGCGAGTAGTGGAATACGACGGCGATTACGGTCAGGCGGTGGCGCAAGGTCGCCGGGAAGCCCAGTCCGACCCACTGTGCCACTTTATCGACGATGAAAACTCCACCTCGCTGTTTCTTGGCTACGCCGTAGCCGGTGAGCGACTAAAAGCACAGTTTGCCGCACAAGGCCGGGTGGTGGACATCGATCATCCGCTCTTCGTTTACCTGCCGTGCGGCGTCGGCGGTGCACCCGGCGGCATCAGCTTTGGGTTAAAACTGGCGTTTGGCGATCACGTACACTGTATTTTTGCCGAACCCACCGAATCACCCTGCATGCTCATGGGCGTTTACACCGGCCTGCACGATAAGCTGGCGGTGCAGGATTTCGGCATCAGTAACCGTACCGCCGCCGACGGGCTGGCAGTCGGTCGTCCTTCTGGTTTTGTCGGCAAGGCCATGCAACGACTCATCGATGGTTACTACACGCTGACGGATGACGAGATGCTGGCATTGCTGCATACCATGCACGACACGCAACAGATTCTGCTGGAGCCATCGGCACTGGCGGGCGCGCCGGGCTTTCTGCGTCTGTTGCAGGAAAATCAGGGCTACCGCCAGCGTGCCCCGCTCACACCACCGCGTTGTCAGCAAGGCACGCATGTTATCTGGGCCACCGGCGGCGGCATGGTGCCGGAAGACGAAATGGCGCACTACCTGCAAGCGGGTGCCGCCTGTCGCTAGTCGACAACGCCGTAAATAAGCACAAAGGACACACCGCTCATGCCTCTTATCGATTTTACACCGGCGGATTATCCACGGCTGATTCGCTGGATAGACAGTGCCGAGCTGAATCTGCTGTGGGGTGGCCCCAGCTACTCGTTTCCGCTTACCGCTACACAGATTGCCGATCATCTGGCGCATCCCCAGTTTGCGCCATACCTGTTCGAACATCAGGGCGATATGGTGGGGTTCGTCGAGCTCAATCAGGTGGAGCCGGGTCACAGCCGCCTGTGCCGGGTATTTATCGACCCGGCCTGCCGCGGCCGTGGGCTGGCACAAGAGATGTTGCGGGCAGCTATCCACCACGCCGCACAGCACTATCAGGCCCACACGGTGTCGCTATCGGTGTTTAGCCATAATCACAGTGCGCTGCGCTGTTATCAGTCACTCGGCTTTCACGCCACCGCCACCACCCCATTTGGCAATCAGGGACTGGCATTGACCACGATGCGCCTGACGCTGTGATGCCATGGTTTTCGATACATCTCGGCGTTTTCTCGGCGTTTTCTTTTTTTCTTTCAGCTCCGTGACCTACCCGAAAGTGGCAGCGATATTTTTCCTGCAATAATTTTGTTTACAGATTGAAAGAAAATCCTTGTTTATTAGATAGAAAAATAGGTTTCCCACTGCCGCCGTCATGTCACTCTGGTGGCGACTAAAAGACAGGTACCTGAGGACTCATTATGGTATTCACACGCAAGATCATCGCCGGGCTGCTGCTCTCGGCACTTCCCTGGATAGGGGCACAGGCAGACACCCCGTCGTCAGGCTGGACGCTGGAAAAAGTGGTGGAAGTCAGTCGCCACGGTGTCCGCCCGCCGACGAAAGGCAATGTTAAAACCATTCAGGAAGGCACCGATCGCCAGTGGCCGACCTGGTTGACGCAGTACGGCGAGCTGACCGGTCACGGCTACGCGGCAGCGGTGTTAAAAGGGCACTACGAGGGGCAGTACCTGCGCCAGCATGGGTTACTGAGTCAGGCTTGTCCGGCTCCCGGCGATGTGTTCGTCTGGGCCAGTCCGCTACAACGCACGCGGGAAACCGCAATGGCGCTGATGGATGGCGTGTTCCCCGGTTGTGGTGTGGCGATTCAAGGCCCTGAGGATGAAGACAACGACCCGCTGTTTCATGCCGAGACGGCAGGTGTGACGCTCGATCAGCAGCAGGTGAAAGCCGACCTGCAAAACGCGATGCAGGACAAAAGCGCCGCGCAAATTCAGGCGCAATGGCAACCCGCTATCGATCGTCTGAAACAGGCAGTCTGCCTGCCGGATAAACCCTGCCCGGCGTTCAGCACGCCCTGGGAAGTGAAAGAGAGTAAAAAAGGGAATATTTCACTGCACGGCCCTGAGGTGCTGGCCAACATCGCGGAGACTATCCGGCTGTCCTACAGCAACAATAATCCGCTCAGCGAGGTGGCCTTCGGTCATGCTAAAACCGCCGCAGAGGTGGCTGCGCTGATGCCACTTCTGACCGCCAATTACGATTTCACCAACGATCTGCCCTACGTGGCACGCCGCGGTGCGTCGGTACTGATGAACCAGATAGCGCTGGCACTCAACACCGAGCATCAGGCTGATGCCCCACCAGATGCCAAATGGCTGCTGTATGTGGCGCATGACACCAACATCGCCAAACTGCGTACGATGCTGGGCTTTACCTGGCAGATGGGCGACTATCCGCGCGGCAATATCCCGCCCGCAGGTAGCCTTATCTTCGAACGCTGGCGCAATCAGCAGTCTGGTCAGCGTGTTGTGCGTATCTATTTCCAGGCACAATCGCTGGATCAGATTCGTGGGCTCGCGGCGCTGGATGACAGCCACCCGCCGTTACGCAGCGAGTTCTCGATGCCTGACTGTCAGAAAACCGATATCGGTACCCTGTGCCCGTATGACGCGGTGATGAAGCGCCTTAACGACGCGGTGGACCGTACCGCGCTGCTGCCAGTGCACTATACGCCGTAATAGTCCGCCACACGTCAAGTTGCCGTACCGGTATCGAGTTGTCATACTGATAAATGTCGTACTGTATGGCCGTCACGGGCGGGACCCGCCCGTGATTAACGACGGCTGGCGGCGACCAGCGCCAGCAACGCCACCCCGCCAGCAAATACCGTCACCGGTAACCACCCGCCGGCCTGCCAGGCTGCCATCGCCCCGCTGGACCCCAACGCCCCACCAAGGAACATACCGCCCATAAACAAGGTATTGATACGACCGCGCGCCGCAGGCTGAAGCCCATAAATCACATGTTGATGAGCAATCAACGCGCTCTGTACCCCAAGGTCCAGCAGCACCACACCGACAATCAAGCCCGCCACCGTTCCCCATAAAGCGATAACGCCCCATGCCAGCAACGTCAGCAACGCCCCCAGCAGAATCACCGGCCGACTGCCGATACGGTCCGCCAGCCGTCCTGCCACGGGTGCCGCCGTAATCCCCGCCACACCGATGACGCCAAACAGACCTGCCGCCGCCGCACCGAGCGGATGGCTGCCGCTGGCAAGATAGAGCGCCAGAATACTCCAGAACGCACTAAACGATGCGAACAGCGCGCCCTGAATCCAGGTCGCACGGCGCAACATCGGCTCCGCGCGCCACAGCGTCAGCAGCGAACGCATCAACGAACGCCAGGACAACACGGATGATGACGACAACACGGGTAACATGCGCCACATCAGCACCGCACCGGCCAACGCCAGCGGCACGCTCAGCCAGAACATGGCGCGCCAGCCAGCGGCATCCGCCACTAACCCGGCCAGCGTCCGGCTGAGCAAAATACCGCTCAATAATCCGCTCATCACCGTACCGACCACAGCCCCACGCTGGCCTTCGCCCGCTATCGTCGCGGCAACCGGCACAATCTGCTGAGCGACCGTCGCACCCACACCAATCAATACCGACGCGGCCAGCAACACCGGTGCCGATGGTGCCAACGCCGCCAGCACCGAGGCCAATGCCAGCAGGAGAAATTGCCAGACGATCAGCCGCCGACGCTCAAATTTATCCCCCAGTGGTACCAGCATCAGCAATCCCAACGCGTAACCCAGCTGAGTGGCGGTGGGGATCATGGATGTCGCACTGCTAGCAGGAAAACTGGCGGTGATAAGGCCAAGCATCGGTTGGTTGTAATAAATATTGGCGACTGCTGCGCCACTGGCGGTGGCCATCGCAAAAATCAGCGGCTTACCCGTTCTTACGGTGTCATCGCTGTACGATAATGTGCTCATGGTTATCTCCGTGGTTGCCTGTCTGACGGTCATGTTCCCTTCTGGCCGCAAGCACCATCACGCGGTACGACAGAAGGGACAGGCTCAGGATAGGGAAAGCGACTTCACCGCAGAAGATAGCTATCTGCCATAATAGTTATTCCAGAATGGAATGGATGAAGGAAGACTCAGGCAGGCGTGGATAAATGGCGGGCCACAAACCCGGTAAATGCCTGAGCACGGGCTGAGGTTAACCGGCCGCCGGGGTAAACCGCCCACACATCCCTCACACCGATATGCCAGTCGGTCAGCGCAGTGACCACCGTACCGTTCGCCAGCTCTGGCGCAAACATCCACGCCGAGGCCACCGTCAGCCCATTGCCCGCCAGCACCGCTTCCCGCACGCCTTCCGCCGCCGTGGTACGGATACGCCCGGACAGCATCACCCGGTGTTGTCGGTCACCCTTCTGGAAGCAAACACTACCCGGCGCTTCAGCTTGCAGGTAGATAACCGCATCATGGTGTTCCAGCGCGTCGGGCGACGTTGGTGTACCGTGAGCCGCGAAATACGCCGGTGTAGCCAGCAACCGCATCGGTGCCGATCCTATCTTTCGGGCGGTCAATCCGGAGTCTTTCAGGTCACCAACTCGCAACGCTACGTCAATACCTTCGGCTATCAAATCCACCGGACGATCATCCAGAATGATGTCGGCCTTCAGGTTGGGATGTTGCGACAAAAACGTATGCAGATGAGGCAGGACATGCAAGCGTGCAAAAGTCACCGGTGCCGACACCCGCAAATAGCCGCTCAGTTCACCGTTACCGCCGCGCACCGCATCCTGCGCCTCCTGCAATTGCCGCAGTGCCGGAGCGACCTGACGATAAAACTGCTGTCCGGCTTCCGTGGGTGTCAGGCCACGGGTGGAGCGCAGCAACAATTTGACGGCCAGTTGCTGCTCAAGCTGCATAATAGCTTTGGAGATGGCCGGTTGACCAATGCCCAGACGGCTCGCCGCCGCAGAAAAAGACCCGCACTCGTACACACAGACAAAGGTTTCCAGCGTTACCAGACGATCCATTTTCTCCTCCGGTCATTCACTACCCCAGCACTACTCCGCCACTTCCTGATTCGCTGTTCCGTCGGCATAGCGTGCCGTCATCGTCGGCAAGACGTTAGCCGCCAGAAACAGCAATCCCAGTAACACCAGAATCGCGATAAGCCCATCACGGCCGTACCACTGCATCAGCGAACCGCTCACCAACGGCCCGCTAAAACTGCCAACGCCCCACAACACACCGAACAGCGCGTTGATCGCCACCAAATCGACGCCGCTGAACAACTTACCGGCCCGTACCAGCGACAAGGTATAAATACTGCCCGCTACCGCACCCAGCACAAAAACATTCGCCCACACCCAGCCAGTGCCGTAGCTAAATGGCAAACCCGCCAGCATCAGCACGAACATCCCACCACAGGCCAGGTGTACCCGTACCGTACCCAGCTTGTCGGATATCCAGCCCAGTGGCACCTGCAATAAGGCATCGCCGATAAACAGCACGGTGACCAGCAGCACCGCCAGCGACTCCTCGTAACCGTGCGCCATGCCGTACAGTGGCAACATCGACAGGACTGCGCCGTCAAAAAAAGCGAAGGCAAACACCGCCATCGCCAGCGCAGGCGCAGCCAGTAACAAAGAAAACAGGTTATGTTGCCGATGCGCGCTCAGCGCCAGCCGGGAAAATGACGCACCGGGCACCATCAACAGACACAGGCCATGCAGTGCCAGAATCAGCAACAACCCGGTAGGATCATTCAGGCCGGTGAAGGAAATCAGCAACGGTCCCAACAGTTGCAGGCCGGTAAACGCGGTGGCGTACAACCCGACCAGCACCCCACGGCGATGCTCGGCGGTATGGCCACTGACCCAGGATTCACCAATGACGATAATCAGGCCGCAGCAAAACCCCATCATAAAACGGGGAACCGCCAGCAGCGCGACATTATCGAGATAAAACGACAACGTCAGGCTTATCCCCATTCCCCATGTCGACAACGCCAGCAACAGGCCAACCGGCAGGCGCATCGCTACCGGGGCAGCCACCCACGAAGAGACAAACACGCCTATCGCCGGTAGTGCGGACATCATGCCGGTCAGTGCAGAACCGTATCCCAGCGCCGTGAGTTTCAACGTCACCAGCGGGATGGAATACCCCTGAACCAGCCCCACCAACGAGGCGCTGGTCATCACCACCAGAATCGCCAGTTGATGCGCGCGGCGCGATGTCGACATGCTTTTTCTCCGTTGTGTCATTGCTGTCATTGCGTATCGGGCGCTCAGTATAGCGGATGTCAGCCTGCTCTTTGGGATATCTGCATCGCCTGCAGATTTTGACGTCAAATCCGGGAGTAAAACGATTTTTTAATCGTCTTAAGTCTCTCTTAATGCTCCCCCGCTAGCATGACACCATCGCATCCTTAGCGGCCGCTCTTACGATTGTCAACGCGCCATTCAGGAGTAAGACATGAGCTTTTACCAACAACTACAATCCGCCACCTCAGCCTCGCAGCAACTCATGATGTCCGCGCCGGTTATCCACGCCTGCCGCCAGGGGACTATTACCGGGGAAATGTACGTTGCTTTTCTGACGCAGATTTATCACCACGTCAGCTATACCGTGCCACTGTTAATGGCCGCGAGCGGGCGTGTTCCCCAGCATCAGGAATGGGCGCGTCAGGCACTAACGGCGTACCTCGACGCCGAGTATGGCTACAAGGCGTCGCTTCGCCGCAAAATTCGTGCCTGTGGTATTGAAATGGATACCTGGCGTCAGCGTGCGGTCGCTGAGTGGATCGAGTTGATGGCCGCTTACTTTTACGATCAGATCCAGCGCGGCAACCCCATGAGCATCTTCGGCCTGATGCACGTACTGGAAGGTCTCAATCTCAACATTACGACCAGCACCACAGGTCAATCGCCATCACGAGCTCCGACGAATCAGACGCCGCTTCCTTGCTTCGCCACACTGATGGATAACATTAACGACTCAGCCGATCAGGCCGCCATCATCCACGCCGCTCACGTGGTTTATCGGCTGTACGGCGATATGCTGCGCAGCCTCACGGAGCACTAAGCTATGAAACTCGACAATAAACGCATTCTATTGACTGGTGCCAGCAGCAACCTGGGTCAGGAACTGGCGATGGCACTGGCCGCCAAAGGCGCCAGGTTATACCTGGTAGGCCGTAACGAACAGGCGTTGCTGGCGTTACAGCGCAGGCTACCTGATGCCGACCATCACAATATTTTGCTGGCCGACCTCTGTAACGAACAGGATCTCGATGCGCTGGCAGAGTGTTTTCCGGAAAACGCCAGGCTGGACGTGCTGATTAACAACACCGACACCTCGACGTTTAGCTCGTTTCACGATCAAAGCCACGACACGATTCGCCAGCAGCTTATGCTAAATACCGAGGCGCCAATCCTGCTCACCCATGCATTGCTCGGCTGTATCAACACGCCCGGCATTATCATGAATATTGGCTCCACGCTGGATGGGATCGGCTACCCTGGATACAGCGTCTATTGCGCCAGCAAATTCGCTTTACGTGGATTTAGTGAGGCACTGCACCGCGAACTGTCATCAAAAGGCGTTAAAGTATTGCACCTTGCTCCCAGAGCCGTCGATGCCAAAGGCAATTCATCCACTGCCAGCAAGCTGATGCAGGAATTGGGCTATCGCAGCGACCGTCCTGGCTGGGTAGCGGATCGCGTGGTTAACGCGCTGGAGCGGGAAACGTTACGCCAATGGCTGGGGTGGCCAGAAAAAGTGTTTGTGGCGCTAAATGCACTATTGCCCACGGTGGTGGATAAAGCCATCCGGCGCCAGTTGGCCGTGATCCAGCGTTATATAACATCACAAAAGAAATAGGGAAATCGTACATGACTCTGCGTTCGATGGTGCTACTGTTCGGTGGATTACTGACAACCGGCATGACCTATGCCGCCGATATGTCGATGGATATCCATCGGCAATGGTCAGTCTGCCAGTACAGAACGCCAGCGAGCATGAAAGAAGCCTGTTTCGCCACACTTAGCCGACAGGCGCAGGAGCTGGCGGAAAATTACCCCAACCGCGCGGATTACCTTATCTCGTCGGCAATGGTGGAGAGTAGCTGGGCGGGAGTCAAAGACGGTATGGAAGCGCTCAATCTGGCCGGGCAAGCCAAAAGCCTGCTGGAACAAGCGATTGTTATTGACCCACAGGCGCTCAATGGTGCGGCTTACACCATCCTCGGGGTACTTTACTATCAGGTGCCGGGCTGGCCGCTAGGGTTTGGTGACGATAAAAAAGCGGAGCGATACCTCAAAACCGCCTTGAAAATGAACCCCACCAGCATTGACGCTAACTTCTTTTACGGTGACTTCCTGCTGAAAGCCGGGCGCAAAAGCGAAGCCAGACAATACCTGAACACGGCGCTAACTACCGCGCCACGTCCGGGGCGTGAAATTGCCGACCAGGGCCGTCGCGCAGAAGCCGAAAAGGCGCTGGCGCAGTTAAGATAAACAACGGCGACTTCCTTCGAGCTCAACCTACACGGTGGTTTCGTGCCACATCGGCCATTGCCGAACCGACGGGCATTCTCCCGTGTCGTTTTTTTCACCTTTTATTGATACATCCAGATTAAAACAGCTAACATTTTCGTGAGGAAATGGGGTCGCTGGCCGTCTTAATGTAAATAAAGGCGAAAGCCAACAAAAAGGTATCACCATTAACGATAACTAGAATAAAAACAAAAAATTATGGAAAAAACCAAGGAAGATATCTATGGTAAAAACAGCGCATTTCACATAAAAGCAACAGAGAAATGGCATCTACAGTGAGATTTAGGATGGTGAAGCCTGAAAAGCGAAGGAGCCGGCGAAAAAAACATCACACCAGACAATAAAAACAAAAAAACTCGCTATCGGTAAGATGCGAGTTTCATGTCAACGATAACCGGGTTTTATCGTTTTAAAAATGGTCGGTGAGAGAGGATTCGAACCTCCGACCCCTTCGTCCCGAACGAAGTGCGCTACCAGGCTGCGCCACTCACCGAATGCGGGGCGCATATTACTGCTCCCCTACTATAGCGTCAATCCTTTTTCATAGGCTTTTTTATAAAAGCAGACAGGTTGATGACAAAGTGTCCGACCCGGCAGCCAAACGCCGTATTACCTGCCAAATACGCTTATTTCCGTCATGATTTCACGCCTTGCTCATTAAGCCACGTCAGTTGTCGGACTATCTCAGGGTGGTGCAGAAAATCCCGAATACGTTGCGCTCGCCGCACCCCGATGCCCGAAAATTGCTGCCATTGTGCGACCGTACGTTGCTGTAATTGTTCGAGCGAAACGCCATCCAGCGCCTGTCTGGCACTGGATGGCAACGGCAACCCTAACGCCAGCAACCACTGCCGCAACGGCTGGCGACGCGCCCGCTGGAACTGGTGATAAATCCGCTCTACGTGTTGTTTATCAACATCACCGCCTGCTGCCAGTTGCGCAGGCTCAAGCGCCAGCCAGGAAACGACATCGACGACCTTGCCCTGCTGTATCAGCCGTCGCCAGGTGCCCTCACTGATACCGCTGAGCGACAACCCATTACGTCCGCTCATCCACACCAGTCGGGCCAGAAACTGTGGCTGGCACGCTTTGCTCCATTGCAAGCAACTGAACACATCAAAAGATGACGCCGCCGGAACGCTAATCGCCTCACGTACCGCACCGCGCCACACCACAGCGTCCAGCCGGGGAATCCCCAATCCTGCCAGACTGATGCTGACCCGATCACCCGGTAACACATCCCACTGCCGCCAGCGGGAAACCGAACCGAGATTAACCCGGCTCACGTTCTTGTCATCCAGCATCATCGGTTGTACCTGCAACACGACCGTCATTCTGCCGGTACGCCCAATCTCGACATCAACACCGGTGACTTCCGTTACCCGATTCACTAACGGGTATTTCCAGGCTATGGCCCACTCAGTTGGCGTATCCTGCCAATAACGCCCGGCGGGTTCCTGCGACTGATGCAATACCACGCCATCGGTTACAAACGGCAGCGGCGCTTGATACCAGCGTTCACGCCATCGCGCCGCCTCTTCAAAGGAAGCAATGGGCTGGGTGTAGTCTGCTGTTAGCCCAAATCCCAGTTCCCGTAATGCTGCAAGCCGCGCCGGCATGTCTGCCGGGCCGTCAGGCCAGGCCCAGATGAACACGCCAATGCGAGACAGCAACGGTGACGGCTGTTTTCGTCGCATTTCACCCGCGACCTGAGCCCGCGCATTGATGCCGCCAGTCAGCTGCTGCCGATGCGCTGTCACTGACAAATACAGCTCCCCCTGCAATACCAGACGACCCGATATACCGGAAAGTTGCTGCGGCACGGCATTCATCTGACGTACTTTATCTGTCCAGTCTTCTCCCTGGCGACCATTGCCGCGACTGATGGCACTGACCAATTTTCCTTGTTCATACACCAGCGTCACCGCGACACCGTCGATTTTAGGTTGTATCCACAGGTCACGATGCTGAGCTATCCACTGTTTCAACTCCGCTGGTTCAGTCAGTTTTTTCAGACCGGTATGCGCCACCGGGTGTGGTTGCTTACCACTTGATGGCAGGCTAACCGCAAAACCGTCGGCGTCCGCCTGAAAACACACCTGCCAGGTCGCCAGCGTTTGGCGCAGTTGATCATAGACCTGATCGTCAACCGGGCTCTGGCCACGGTCATAATAAGCATTGTCCCACTGTGTCAGTTGTTGCCCCAGCCGGGCTATCTCCTGTTCAGCCCGTGCAGGGGACCATGCCGGACAAGGCTCCGCCTTGACCCATCCGCTGGTCGCAAGCCATAACATGACCGCCAGCGCATATCGATATCGCATCGCTTTTCCTCCCTGAGCGAAAACCCAGGCATTAATCCGCAGACAGTCAGAAAATACGAGCGTAAAAATCAGGTGATGCGAACTAAGCCGCACAGTATTGAGTGCTTTGCAGCAAGCAGAAGAAAAACGGGAAAGCGGCCCGCAAAGTAAACAAAGGTGGGGTGACAGATAACGGGTGGAGTATCAGGCTGTGTTTCACCACGCGACGGCCTACACAGCGGCGTGTATAATGCGGAAAAACGCGCAACTGGTTGCATCTCTTCTTCCATCTTTATCAGACGCAGAATTCATTATGGCTCAAGGCACGTTGTATATTGTTTCCGCCCCCAGTGGTGCAGGGAAATCGAGTTTAATTCAGGCGCTGTTGAAAACGCAGCCACTCTATGACACCCAGGTTTCCATTTCGCACACCACACGCGCCATGCGCCCGGGTGAAGTTCACGGTGAACACTACTTCTTCGTCCCGACCGATGAATTCAAGCAGATGATCGCAGCGGATGACTTTCTGGAATACGCTGAGGTTTTCGGCAATTATTACGGTACGTCCCGCGCCGCTATCGAGCAGGTGCTCTCCACCGGCGTTGACGTCTTTCTGGACATTGACTGGCAGGGTGCACGCCAGATTCGCGAGCGCATGCCGCAAGCCCGCAGTATTTTCATTCTGCCGCCTTCGCAAGACGAACTGGAACGTCGCCTGCGCGGGCGCGGTCAGGACAGCGAAGAGGTCATTGCCCGCCGGATGAAACAGGCGGTGGCAGAAATGAGCCATTACGCTGAATACGATTATCTTATTGTGAATGACGACTTCGATCTGGCATTACTGGATCTGAAAACCATTATTCGTGCTGAGCGTCTGCGCCTGAGCCGCCAGAAAGTTCGACATGACGCTTTAATCACCAAACTATTGGCAGACTGACGGCACTTTCAGTATGATGCCCAGTCATTTTATTTCCCCACTGGAGTACACACTATGGCACGCGTAACTGTTCAGGACGCTGTAGAAAAAATTGGTAACCGTTTTGACCTGGTGCTGGTCGCAGCTCGTCGCGCCCGTCAGATCCAGGTGGGTGGCAAAGATCCACTGGTTCCGGAAGAAAACGATAAGTACACCGTGATTGCGCTGCGCGAAATTGAAGAAGGCCTGATCAACGGTCAGATTCTGGACACCCGCGAGCGTCAGGAACAACAGGAACAGGAAGCAGCGGAAATTCAAGCGGTTACCGCTATTGCTGAAGGTCGTCGTTAATTCGCATTCGGTCGTGAGTCGCCCTTGTATCTGTTTGAAAGCCTCAATCTGCTGATTCAGCGTTATCTGCCGGAAGACCAGATAAAACGTCTCAAGCAGGCTTATCTCGTTGCACGTGACGCTCACGAGGGCCAGACACGCTCCAGCGGTGAGCCTTACATCACGCATCCGGTGGCGGTAGCCTGTATTTTGGCTGAAATGCGTCTCGACTATGAAACGCTGATGGCCGCCTTGCTGCATGATGTCATCGAAGATACGCCCGCCACCTACCAGGATATGGAACAGCTGTTCGGCAAAAGCGTAGCTGAACTGGTGGAAGGCGTTTCCAAGCTGGATAAGCTGAAATTCCGCGATAAGAAAGAGGCGCAGGCGGAAAACTTCCGCAAAATGATCATGGCGATGGTGCAGGATATCCGCGTCATTCTGATCAAACTGGCCGACCGCACCCATAACATGCGAACACTGGGATCGTTGCGTCCGGACAAACGCCGACGCATCGCCCGGGAAACGCTGGAAATTTATAGTCCGCTCGCACACCGTCTCGGTATTCATCATCTGAAAACCGAACTCGAAGAGCTGGGCTTTGAAGCGCTCTACCCCAACCGTTATCGGGTTATTAAAGAGGTGGTGAAAGCCGCCCGCGGCAACCGTAAGGAGATGATTCAAAAGATCCTCTCCGAAATTGAAGGGCGTTTGAAAGAAGCGGGTATCAGTTGTCGCGTCAGCGGCCGCGAAAAGCATCTGTACTCCATTTATTGCAAGATGCACCTGAAAGAGCAACGCTTTCATTCCATTATGGATATCTATGCCTTTCGGGTGATCGTGCGGGAAGTCGATACCTGCTATCGCGTACTGGGGCAGGTACACAGCTTATATAAACCGCGCCCGGGTCGGGTGAAAGACTATATCGCCATCCCTAAAGCTAACGGCTATCAGTCGCTCCATACCTCCCTTATCGGGCCACATGGCGTACCGGTAGAAGTCCAGATCCGTACCGAGGACATGGACCAGATGGCGGAAATGGGGGTTGCCGCACATTGGGCTTACAAAGAAGGCGAAAGCAGCAGCACCACGGCACAGGTGCGCGCTCAACGCTGGATGCAAAGCCTGCTGGAACTGCAGCAAAGCGCCGGAAGCTCTTTCGAATTCATAGAAAGCGTTAAATCTGATCTGTTCCCAGACGAAATTTACGTGTTCACACCAGAAGGCCGCATTGTCGAGCTGCCTGCTGGCGCGACACCGGTGGACTTCGCTTACGCAGTACACACCGACATCGGCCACGCCTGCGTCGGTGCACGCGTCGACCGCCAGCCTTATCCGCTATCTCAGGCGTTGTCCAGCGGGCAAACCATCGAAATTATCACTGCGCCGGGCGCTCGCCCGAACGCTGCCTGGCTCAACTTTGTCGTCAGTTCCAAAGCCCGCGCCAAAATTCGCCAGATGCTGAAAAACCTCAAGCGTGACGACTCCGTCAGCCTGGGGCGCCGTCTGATTAATCATGCGTTGGGCAGCGGCCGTAAACTGTCCGACATTCCAGAGCAAAACATTCAGCGAGAGCTGGAGCGTATGAAGCTCGCTTCTCTGGATGATCTGCTGGCGGAAATCGGTCTGGGTAATGCCATGAGCGTGGTGGTAGCCCGTAATCTGCTGGAAGAGCGTGCTGAAAACGGCACAACCGGCATTCGCAAACTGCCAATCAAGGGTGCCGACGGCGTCTTGATCACCTTCGCTAAGTGCTGTCGCCCTATCCCTGGCGACCCCATTATCGCGCATGTCAGCCCCGGCAAAGGGCTGGTGATTCATCATGAATCCTGCCGCAACATCCGTGGCTACCAGAAAGAGCCTGAGAAATTCATGGCGGTAGAGTGGGATGAGGTAACCGAGCAAGATTTCATGACCGAAATCAAGGTCGACATGTTCAACCATCAGGGTGCATTAGCTAACCTGACGGCGGCGATCAGCGCATCGAACTCCAATATTCAGAGTATCAACACTGAAGAACGGGATGGCCGGGTGTACAGCGCCTTTATCCGCCTCACCACACGCGACCGTATCCATCTTGCGAATATTATGCGCAAGATCCGCGTGATGCCGGACGTGATTAAAGTCAACCGTAACCGAAATTAGCCAGTTATGACCCCAGAACGTTATACACGTATCCGCGAGATGCTTAACAACCGTCAGCCTGACCTGACTGTGTGCATGGAGCAGGTACATAAGCCACACAACGTATCCGCCGTTATCCGTACCGCCGATGCCGTTGGCGTACATCAGGTGCATGCCGTGTGGCCCACCAGTCGCATGAAAACCTTGGTGTCTACCGCGGCAGGCAGCAACAGTTGGGTTCAAGTCAAAACCCACCGTACCATTCAGGATGCAGCCCACCATCTGAAAGCGCAGGGGATGCAAATTCTGGCGACCAACCTGTCCGCCGACGCGGTCGACTTCCGCGATGTGGATTACACCCGCCCGACCTGCATCCTGCTTGGCCAGGAAAAAACCGGTATTTCTGGTGAGGCGTTGGCTCTCGCTGATCAGGACATCATCATTCCGATGATCGGTATGGTGCAGTCGCTGAACGTGTCGGTCGCTTCCGCCCTGATTCTGTATGAAGCGCAACGCCAGCGTCAGTTGGCAGGGATGTACCAGCGCGAAGACAGCCCTTTGGATGAGGAAGAGCAACAACGCCTGCTGTTTGAAGGGGGTTACCCGGTACTGGCCCGCGTCGCCAAACGCAAAGGGCTGCCGCGCCCACATATTGACCAGACCGGCCAGGTGATTGCCGATGCACCCTGGTGGGCGGCGATGCAATCCACGGAGCAATAATGGATAGCCGCCTGCTGCATACCCAGCCGTTGAGCACCCTTGCCGGCGTCGGGGCCAGCCAGGCGGAAAAACTGGCCCGTCTTGGTCTGGAGACGGTGCAGGATCTGCTGCTACATCTGCCACTTCGCTACGAAGACCGCACCCATCTTTATCACATTAACGATCTGTTGCCAGGCATGTACGCTACGGTAGAAGGCGATGTGCTGCGCAGCGATATCACCTTCGGCCAACGCCGGATGCTGACCTGCCAAATCAGCGATGGCAGCGGCATGCTCACGCTACGCTTCTTTAATTTCAACGCAGCCATGAAAAACAGCCTGTCGCCGGGCCAACGCGTACTGGCCTATGGGGAAGTACGACGCGGCAAGCTGGGCGGTGAAATGATCCATCCGGAATACCGGGTGCAGGGCGAAAGCACGACGGTCGAGTTGCAGGAAACGCTGACGCCGGTTTATCCCACCACTGAGGGAGTGCGGCAGGCGACGCTGCGTAAGCTGACCGACCAGGCGCTGAAACTGCTGGATACCCATCCGATTGACGAACTTCTGCCCCAGGAAATGCGCCACGGATTGATCAGCCTGCCAGATGCGTTACGCACCCTGCACCGCCCACCACCGGATGTAAAGCTGGCGGAATTGGAGCAAGGAAAACACCCGGCACAGCAACGTCTGGTGATAGAAGAACTGCTGGCACACCACCTGAGTATGCTGGCGGTGCGCGCGGGTGCACAACGCCACCGGGCGCTGGCGCTGGATACCAAAGACGACCTGAAGCAACAACTGCTGGCCGCGCTGCCGTTCAGCCCGACCGGTGCGCAACAACGGGTGGTGGCGGAAATCGAACAGGATATGAATCAACCCTTTCCGATGATGCGTCTGGTTCAAGGCGATGTGGGCTCCGGTAAAACACTGGTCGCGGCGTTGGCGGCGTTGCGGGCCATCGCTCACGGCAAACAGGTGGCGCTGATGGCACCAACGGAATTACTGGCTGAGCAACATGCCGCTAATTTCCGTCGCTGGTTCGAACCACTGGGTATTGAGGTGGGCTGGCTCGCGGGCAAGCAAAAGGGTAAAGCGCGGCAGGCCCAGCAAGAGGCTATCGCCAGTGGACAGGTTTCTATGGTGATCGGCACCCATGCTATTTTTCAGCAACAGGTTCAGTTCAGCGGTCTGGCGTTGGTGATTATCGACGAACAACACCGATTTGGTGTGCATCAACGGCTGGCGTTGTGGGAAAAAGGCGAAGAGCAGGGCTTCCACCCTCACCAGTTGATCATGACTGCCACACCGATTCCCCGCACGCTGGCGATGACCGCCTATGCCGACCTGGACACCTCAGTCATTGATGAACTGCCACCGGGCCGCACACCGGTAACCACCGTCGCCATTCCCGACACTCGCCGCGCCGACATTATTGAGCGGGTACGCCATGCCTGTCTGCAAGAGGGGCGGCAGGCATACTGGGTCTGCACCCTGATTGAAGAGTCCGAACTGTTGGAAGCACAGGCGGCCGAAGCGACCTGCCAGGAACTAAAAGCCGCGTTACCCGACCTCACGGTTGGTCTGGTGCATGGCCGGATGAAAGCGAAGGAAAAACAGGCCGTCATGGAGGCATTCAAAGCCAATCAACTGCATTTGTTGGTCGCGACGACCGTGATTGAGGTTGGTGTGGATGTGCCGAACGCCAGCCTGATGATCATCGAAAACCCAGAACGGCTGGGGCTGGCGCAATTGCATCAATTACGTGGCCGCGTCGGCCGTGGGGCCATCGCCTCCCACTGCGTGTTACTGTACAAATCACCACTGAGTAAAACTGCGCAAATGCGGCTTCAGGTTTTGCGCGATAGCAACGATGGCTTCGTCATCGCCCAGCGCGATCTGGAAATTCGCGGGCCCGGCGAACTGCTCGGTACCCGTCAGACCGGTAACGCCGCTTTCAAAGTGGCGGATTTACTGCGCGATCAGGCACTGATTCCGCAAGTCCAACGAGTCTCGCGCCATATCCATGATCACTACCCGGAACATGCCAGAGCACTGATCGAGCGCTGGTTGCCAGAACGTACCCGTTATACCAACGCCTGATGACGTAGAAAGCATTTTTATTGCTTTGCCCTCATCCCGGCGTTGTTACCCTTATCCTTAATAAAAGGATTGTATCCGGTTGGGTTTATCTGTTTACGACGATGATTCCCGGTGATAAGTAAATCCCATTCCGCAATCGATTGCTTTTACACAGCAGATGATTAAAATGCGTTTTTTGCCGTTCAGGAGCGCCCCGCAATCATGAGTCTTTCCACCACCGAGCTACCCCAGACTGACGCCGTTACCCCGGCAAACAGCGAGCTGATTTACCGTCTGGAGGACCGGCCTCCTTTACCGCAGACGTTATTCGCCGCTTGCCAGCATCTGTTGGCGATGTTTGTCGCGGTCATCACCCCGGCGTTACTGATTTGTCAGGCGTTGGGCCTGCCAGCGCAGGATACGCAGCACATCATCAGCATGTCGCTGTTTGCTTCCGGTCTGGCTTCCATTTTGCAAATCAAAACCTGGGGACCGGTCGGCTCCGGCCTGTTGTCCATTCAGGGGACCAGCTTCAACTTTGTTACCCCGCTGATTATGGGCGGTATGGCGCTGAAAAACGGTGGCGCAGATGTACCGACGATGATGGCGGCGCTATTCGGCACACTGATGGTAGCCTCTTGCACTGAAATTCTGCTGTCACGCGTATTGCACCTGGCTCGCCGCATTATTACGCCGCTGGTTTCCGGTATCGTCGTGATGATCATCGGACTGTCGCTGATTCAGGTTGGCCTGACATCAATCGGCGGTGGTTTTGCCGCTATGAGTAACCATACGTTTGGGGCACCGAAGAACCTGCTGCTGGCAGCCATCGTTCTGGTGGTGATTATCATCCTGAACCGCCAGCGTAACCCTTATTTGCGCGTGGCATCGCTGGTTATCGCAATGGCCGTCGGTTATCTGGCCGCCTGGCTGATGGGTATGCTGCCGGAAAGCACTGGCACATCCAGCCACTCGCTGATTAACGTCCCCACCCCGTTGTACTATGGCCTTGGTTTTGACTGGAATCTGTTAATCCCACTGATGCTGGTATTCATGGTGACCTCGCTGGAAACCATCGGTGATATCACCGCCACTTCCGACGTCTCCGAGCAACCAGTCAGCGGCCCGCTCTACATGAAGCGCCTGAAGGGCGGCGTACTGGCTAATGGCCTGAATTCTTGCCTGTCTGCCGTGTTCAATACCTTCCCCAACTCCTGCTTTGGGCAGAACAATGGCGTGATTCAGCTGACCGGGGTTGCCAGTCGCTATGTCGGTTTCGTTGTAGCATTGATGCTGATCGTACTGGGTCTGTTCCCGGCGGTGAGCGGTTTTGTGCAGCATATTCCAGAGCCGGTACTCGGCGGCGCAACTATCGTCATGTTCGGTACCATCGCCGCGTCTGGGGTGCGCATTGTCTCCCGCGAGCCGCTTAATCGTCGCGCTATTATGATTATTGCGCTGTCGCTGGCCGTTGGTCTGGGTGTCTCCCAGCAGCCACTGATTTTGCAGTTCGCGCCAGACTGGTTGAAAACCCTGCTGTCATCAGGTATTGCTGCGGGCGGTATCACAGCAATCGTATTGAATCTGGTGTTCCCTCACGAAAAAGAGTAAAGCGCGCTTCCAGAAATTTTTCCTCTTACGTGATAATAAGGGCCGATGGCGGTATACCCTAAATAATTCGAGTTTCAGGACAAAACGTGTTGCGTTTTGAACAACGCAACGCGTTGGCCCTTCAGGGCAAGGCTCATTGAGCCTTGTAACGCGGCAAGGGAGAGACAAATTCGTCGGGAACGAATTTGACCAGCCAAAGGCTGGCCTCTGGTGAGAGACAGGATGTCTCTCATTTCATCCCGATGAGCTTACTCAGGTAAGTGATTCGGGTGACTGAGCGCAGCCAACGCACCTGTAACTTGAAGTATGACGGGTATAACATCGGCCCTTATTTATTGTCTGTAATAAGTTACCTGTTGAGATGACTGGATAATTACGGCATAACACGATCATCCCTTGCGAATGGCGCGGACTTAAGCAATGAAATTTATCGGGAAACTTCTTCTCACACTGCTGTTACTGGCGCTACTGGCTGTGGTGGTGCTGTATGTCCTGGCCCAGACTGAATGGGGAGCCAGGCATATCAGTCAGTGGGTTAATCAACGTACCGAATACCACGTGTCATTCAAAAAGATGGCGCATGAGTGGTCTTCGCCCGGCAGTATTCAATTGCTGGATGTCAGTTTCGGCCACAAAAACCAACCGGTAACACTGGTCGCGCAACGTGTTTCGGTGGGGTTCAGCGTACGCCAGATTACCGACCCTCGTCATTTTTCCAGTCTGGTGCTGGAAGGCGGAACTCTCAATCTGGGACAGACCGATTTCACCCTGCCGATTGAAGCCGATGTTCTGCAACTGAAAACCATGGCGCTGCATGCGCAAGATGGCGACTGGCGCCTGAAAGGCGAGCAGGTCACCGGGGGGATAACCCCGTGGCAGCCGGAGCCCGGCTACCTTTTGGGTAAGAAAGCCGCTTTCCAGCTTAGCGCTCACTCTTTGCTACTCAATGATCTGCCCGCCAGCAAGGTCTTGGTACAAGGTCAGTTTGCCAACCAGCAACTGACGTTGGAGAATTTCGGTGCCGACGTGGCGCGTGGGGAACTGACGGGAAATGCATCCCGAGCGGCGGACGGCAGTTGGCTGGTCAATAATCTGCGACTGAGCAATGTCCGGTTGCAAACCCGACAGTCGATGGCGGATTTCTGGCAGCCCGTCACTCGTCTGCCCGCTGTCACCGTTAATCGTTTTGACCTGATTGATGCCCGCATCGAAGGGCAAAACTGGGCATTTACCGATCTGGACGTCACCCTACAGAATGTGACATTCCGGCAAAATAGCTGGCAGAGTGACGACGGCTCGCTGTCATTCAACGCCACCGATATCGTCAATGGCAACATGCATCTGGTTGACCCAATCGTCAGTCTGGATTTGTCAAAACAGGGTGTGAACATCAAACAGTTCTCCACCCGTTGGGAAGGCGGCTTGCTACGCACCAGCGGCAACTGGCAACGCAGCAATCAACGACTGACGCTGGATGAGCTGGTAGTGGCAGGCATGGAATACACACTACCGGAAGATTGGCGCCAACGCTGGCAACAAACGCTACCCGACTGGCTGTCGGAAGTGGAATTGCGGAAATTCACCGCTAACCACAACCTGCTGATTGATATCAACCCCACGTTCCCATTCCAGCTCACCGCCCTGGACGGCTTCGGCAATAATCTGCTGCTGGCACGTAACCATCAGTGGGGCGTATGGCAAGGCACGTTGAACCTGAACGCCAGTGACGCCACCTTCAACAAGGCGGATGTTCGTCGTCCCTCGCTGGCGTTAAACGCTAACGACAACCAAATCACGCTAACAGACCTGAGCGCGTTTACCCAAACCGGCTTACTGGAGGCCAAAGCGGTGATTGCGCAGCAGCCCGCGCGAGCATTTACGCTGGACCTGAACGGCAAAGCCGTCGCATTTGATATTCTGACGCGCTGGGGCTGGCCGACACCTGCCAGTGCACCCACCGGCAATACCAATCTGCAGTTACATCTGAATGGTCGACTGGAAGCAGCAAGCCCGCTAAAACCGACACTCAACGGTACGCTGCAAGGCGTCGATAGCGCCGGACACCCCATCAATCAGACGATGCATCAAGGCACAGTGGCAGACAGTGCGCCCGCCGCCCCTTCGGTACCTGCTGAACCGGCATCGACACCAACGGCGCCTGCCGCACAGTAAGCACCAAAGCGCATAAACACAAACAGCCACCGTCCTGGTGGCTGTTTCATATTCGTCGTCATCGCTTATCGTGGCGTTGCATTAACGAATGGCGGAACCGCCTTGCTCTAGCGATTCATTCTGATCTGGCGGCAACACAATGTAGGTACCATCAAATACGGCACCTTTTTTATCATTGCCGAACAGTTCCACCTGTAACTGAACCCGCGCTTTACGACCACGAGCCAGCCTGTCCAAATCACCACTCAGCGACCCTAAATCCGCCACCGCGCTGGGACGTCCGGTTACCGGTGTGCTGTAGCGAATATGCGCATCCGCCAGAATAATGGTGCCGCCCAGTTGCCGTTCGCGCAGCAGCAACCAAATAAGCCCCCACCCGGTCAGGGTCGCCAGTGAGAACATGCTACCGGCAAACAGCGTATGGTGCGGATTCTGGTTCCCCGTTTCCGGCATCGTGGTAATAAATTTCTGCCCGGTGTACTGGCTGATGCGCACACCCATTTTTTCACTCAACGGGATATGGTTGTACCATGCCTGCTGTAACTGACCACACCAGTCAGGGCGATGCAGAATGTCATCCAGCGTCGCCACTGGTTTAATCATCAGAAAATGACGCACCGGCGTGGTCATCGGTGTGGTGATTTCACCCTGATTCACAAAGCCAAGGCGGGAAAAAAACGCCATCGCATCCTCGCGGGCGCTACACACCACCCGCTTTACGCCTTCCTGACGCGCCACCGACTCCAGCGCCATCGCCATCAGGGTTCCGAGCCCTTTACGCTGAACATCCGGATGAACCGCCAGGAATCGTATCGATGCTTCATTTTCAGCATTGATTGAGAGACGACCAACCGCCACCAAATTACCTTGCCCATCGACAATGGTTTGATGGTGCGCCAGCGCATCGTAGGCATCCCGTTCGGAGCCAAGTGGCTGATGTAGCGGTTTACGCAACATTTCCCAGCGAAACTGGTAATAAGCGTCCAGCTCTTCAGCGCTTTCCGGTACTCTCAGGTAGTACATAACCGCCCCTCTCAACGCATACTTATATTGCAGCTAACAGCGTAATATTGCTGCTTAACCCGGCAACCAGGCTAGACCTGTCGCTAAACTATACCTGCAGCCAAAACGTCACAGGCCCGTCGTTTACCAGAGAAACCTGCATGTCTGCGGCAAAACGACCGGTTTCCGTCGTCAGCCCATGCTCACGACATTGACCGACAAAATATTGATACAGGCGATCGGCCTCTGCCGGCGCGGCACCACGGGAAAAACTGGGGCGCATCCCTTTTTGCGTATCCGCCACCAGCGTAAACTGCGACACCACCAGCACACTGCCGCCAGCTTGCTGAACATTCACATTCATCTTGCCGTTATCATCACTGAAAATCCGATAGCCGATCACCTTTTCACATAAACGGGCCGCCTTTTGTTCATCATCGCCCTGCTCTACGCCCAGTAATACCAACAGCCCGTGGTTTATCTCCCCGACTATCGCTCCTTCTACCGCCACACTGGCGGCGGAGACTCGCTGAATTAATGCGATCATAACGGCCTTACGACTCCTGCTTAAAAACCTGGCTGGCAAAAAAATCCGGCACCACCTGCCGATCGCTGACCAGAATAGAACGGATACCCAGTGCATTTGCCGCGTCTACATTGGCGGCATTGTCATCAAAAAAGAGCGCGTCACCGGCTGCGAATCCCTCTTCGCGCAACACATGGTGGTAAATCGCCGCCTCCGGTTTACGCATACCGATATCCTGAGACAAATAAAGCCTGTCGGCGGCTTGTTGTACTTCGGGGTATTCGTCCGGCCAGAATTGACAGTGCAGGCGATTCGTATTGGAGAGTATTACCACGCGATGACCTTCCTGCCGCAACCGATGCATGATATCGATCACATCTTTGCGCACACCGATGAAAATTGCCTGCCAACCGGTCGAAAACTGCTCAAAACTGAGTGATATCCCCAACTCATGGCACAACCGCGACGCAAACTCCTCATCGCTAATTTCACCACGCTCGTGCAGCTCAACAGTGTGTCCCAGCTCAAAACGCTTACGCAGGGTCGCCAGCGGGGCGCCGCTCAGATTGCTCCACACCCCCAGAACACGATTGAAGTCGATATCGATTACGACGTTACCTAAATCAAAGATATACAGCATGTGTCCTCCAGACAGGCCAGTAGGGTTTTCACTGTAGCGAGAAAAATCCGTGCTGAATAGGGAGGATAAGCAGGATCATAATAAGGTTAAAAAGGGGGCGGGCCAGATACAAGCGCAGGAGAGGTTGCCTTAAAAACACAAAGGCCCCATAGAGGGGCCTTATCGTAAGGCAGCGCCGTCAAATCCCGTCGTCCGCCTTAGGTATCACTAAAAGTAGTGAATTATTCTTCCTTGGTAGAACGGTTCGCACGACGGCGATCGTTTTCCGTCAGGTGACGCTTACGCAGACGAATCGAGGTCGGCGTTACTTCAACCAGTTCATCGTCATCAATGAACTCCAGCGCCTGCTCCAGTGACATTTTCACCGGCGGTACCAGTACGGTCGCTTCGTCAGTACCAGAAGCACGCATGTTGGTCAGCTTCTTACCGGTCAGACAGTTAACGGTCAGGTCGTTAGAACGTGTATGAATACCGATGATCTGGCCTTCGTACACTTCAGCGCCGTGACCCAGGAACAGCTTACCGCGCTCCTGCAAGCTAAACAGTGCATAAGCAACTGCTTTACCCTGGCCGTTAGAGATCAACACACCGTTCTGACGCTGGCCGATTTCACCCGGACGGATGTCATCATAGTGGCTGAAGGTGGAGTACAGCAGACCAGTACCAGAGGTCATGGTCATGAACTCGGTACGGAAGCCGATCAAGCCACGGCTTGGGATCACGTAATCCAGACGTACGCGACCTTTACCATCGGGGATCATGTCACGCATTTCGCCTTTACGCAGACCCAGCGCTTCCATTACTGAACCCTGATGCTGCTCTTCGATATCCACGGTCACCTGCTCGAACGGCTCCTGACGGCGGCCATCGATGGTACGGAAGATAACTTTCGGGCGGGATACCGCCAGTTCGAAACCTTCACGACGCATGTTTTCGATCAACACGGACAGGTGCAGTTCACCACGGCCAGATACACGGAATGCATCCGGATCTTCGGTTTCTTCCACACGCAGCGCCACGTTGTGCACCAGCTCTTTACGCAGACGATCCAGAATCTGACGTGACGTGACGTATTTGCCTTCCTTGCCGCAGAACGGCGAGGTGTTAACGCAGAAATACATGGTCACGGTCGGTTCGTCTACTGACAGCGCCGGTAGCGCTTCCACGCAGGACGTATCGCAGATAGTGTCGGAAATGTTCAGTTCACCCAGACCGGTGATAGCAATGATATCGCCCGCTTCCGCCAGTGAACTTTCAATACGCTGCAAACCCAGGTGGCCCAGAACCTGGCTCACTTTACCGTTGCGTACTTTGCCTGCGCTGTCGATGATGCTGACCTGCTGGTTCGGCTTCACCACGCCGCGTTTAATACGGCCGATACCGATAACGCCAACATAGTTGTTGTAGTCCAGCTGGGAGATCTGCATCTGGAACGGACCGTCGAGGTCGACATTCGGCGCTTCAACGTGTTTCACGATGGCTTCAAACAGCGGGGTCATGTCTTCGGCCATATCGTTATGGTCCAGACCAGCGATGCCGTTCAGCGCGGACGCATAGACAATCGGGAAGTCCAACTGCTCGTCGGTAGCGCCCAGGTTAACAAACAGGTCGAACACCTGATCGACCACCCAGTCAGGACGAGCACCAGGACGGTCAACCTTATTAATGACAACAATAGGCTTCAGGCCATAGGCAAAAGCTTTCTGGGTCACGAAACGCGTCTGCGGCATCGGGCCGTCCATCGCGTCTACCAGCAGCAGTACAGAGTCCACCATGGACATCACGCGTTCTACCTCGCCGCCAAAGTCGGCGTGCCCTGGGGTATCCACGATATTGATGCGGTAGTCATTCCAGTTGATGGCGGTATTTTTAGCGAGGATGGTAATTCCGCGCTCTTTTTCCAAATCATTGGAGTCCATAACACGTTCAGTGGCGTCATTACGCTCACCCAACGTACCGGACTGTTGCAGCAACTTATCAACCAGGGTTGTTTTTCCATGGTCAACGTGCGCAATAATAGCGATGTTACGCAAATTTTCGATCACAGCTTTGCCTCAGGCATTTTAGAAATAGCGCGCTATTGTACACGTATTAATCGAGCGACTGAACAAGATCACAATCATCTTCCACAAACAACCTGCGAATTACTGGTCTGTGATCCCTTTCACGGTGCAATAAAGCAGCACCTAACAAACTCACAGCACCAATTAAGTGCAATAACACCAAAATGGTGCACTAGTTTGGTGCAGTTAACTATCTTGGTGCAGTTCAGGCGGAGACAAAAAACCAGCAGGAATGCTGGTTAGAACTATTCTTTAAAGTTGGCACAGTTTTAGCTATATGTTTTGTACGGTAACAACATCATTCCACAACGATATTCGTTCCACGACGATAAATGACACAATCGGGAGAACCAAGTATGTCAGTAGAACACGTTTTGACGATGCTGAATGAGCATGAGGTGAAGTTTGTTGACCTTCGCTTCACGGATACCAAAGGCAAAGAGCAGCACGTCACTATTCCGGCCCACCAGGTTAATGCTGACTTCTTCGAAGACGGTAAAATGTTTGATGGTTCCTCGATTGGCGGCTGGAAAGGCATCAACGAATCCGACATGGTGTTAATGCCGGACGCGACTACTGCGGTTATGGATCCGTTCTTCGAAGAACCGACTCTGATCATCCGTTGTGACATTCTGGAACCGGGCACCATGCAGGGTTATGACCGTGACCCGCGCTCCATCGCTAAACGCGCTGAAGACTTCCTGCGCTCTTCCGGTATTGCTGATACCGTACTGTTCGGGCCAGAGCCGGAATTCTTCCTGTTTGACGACGTACGTTTCGGCAGCAGCATCTCCGGTTCTCACGTTGCTATCGACGACATCGAAGGTGCCTGGAACTCCAGCACCAAATACGAAGAAGGCAACAAAGGCCACCGTCCGGCTGTGAAAGGCGGCTACTTCCCGGTTCCGCCGGTAGACTCTGCACAGGACCTGCGTTCTGCCATGTGTCTGACCATGGAGCAGATGGGCCTGGTAGTTGAAGCGCATCACCACGAAGTAGCGACCGCTGGTCAGAACGAAGTGGCTACCCGCTTCAACACCATGACCAAGAAAGCCGACGAAATCCAGATCTACAAATACGTCGTACACAACGTGGCACACGCTTTCGGCAAAACCGCAACCTTCATGCCGAAACCGATGTTCGGCGATAACGGTTCCGGTATGCACTGCCACATGTCTCTGGCTAAAGACGGTACTAACCTGTTCTCCGGCGACAAATACGGCGGCTTGTCTGAAACCGCGCTGTACTACATCGGCGGTGTTATCAAACACGCTAAAGCAATCAACGCGCTGTCCAACCCGACCACCAACTCCTACAAGCGTCTGGTCCCGGGTTACGAAGCGCCGGTTATGCTGGCTTACTCTGCCCGTAACCGTTCTGCCTCCATCCGTATTCCGGTGGTATCGAGCCCGAAAGCACGTCGTATCGAAGTACGCTTCCCGGACCCGGCTGCTAACCCGTACCTGTGCTTCGCTGCACTGCTGATGGCTGGTCTGGATGGCATCATCAACAAGATCCACCCGGGCGATGCCATGGACAAGAACCTGTACGATCTGCCGCCGGAAGAAGCGAAAGAGATCCCAACCGTAGCAGGCTCTCTGGAAGAAGCGTTGAACGCGCTGAACGCAGACCGCGAGTTCCTGACCCGTGGCGGCGTATTCACTGACGACGCTATCGATGCTTACATCGAACTGCGTATTGCTGAAAACGACCGCGTTCGCATGACGCCGCACCCGGTTGAGTTCGAACTGTACTACAGCGTGTAACATCCCACGCTCTTGACGGCAGGACGAAGAAAATGATGTTCATACTGCCGTCTGATAGCTGTTTTTTATTTATGTTTATTTTTGTTGCCGTGGAAACTTTTCAGCCCATCTTCGGATGGGCTTTTTTCTCCACAAGACATATTACCGTTGCGACTTAAACTACAATCGAGAATAGTGTGCACTAAAATAGTGCGGGAGTCTGCGTTATGGCAACAGGCACGCTGCCCGATGCTGGGCAGATCCTTAATTCTTTAATAAACAGCATTTTGTTGCTGGATAAAGATCTGGCTATTCACTACTCCAACCCAGCGGCGCAACAACTTCTGGCTCAAAGTTCACGTAAACTGTCTGGAACGCCCCTGCCGGAGCTGCTCGGTTACTTTTCGTTAAATCTCGACCTGATGCGGGAAAGCCTCGACTCTGGACAAGGTTTTACCGATAACGAAGTCACCCTCGTGGTGGATGGTCGGGCACATATCATGTCGCTGACGGCTCAGCGCATTCAGCACGATTTTATCCTGTTGGAAATGGCGCCGATGGATAACCAACGCCGCCTCAGTCAGGAACAGCTACAACATGCCCAGCAACAGGCGGCACGCGATCTGGTGCGCGGTCTGGCGCATGAAATCAAGAACCCACTTGGCGGCCTGCGTGGCGCGGCACAGTTGCTGTCCAAAGCCCTGCCGGACCCGGCGCTGATGGAATACACCAAAGTCATTATCGAACAGGCCGACCGCCTGCGTAATCTGGTAGACCGCTTGCTCGGCCCGCAACAGCCCGGGTTGCATGTCACCCAGAGCATCCATCAGGTCGCCGAACGGGTATTCCAGTTAGTCTCGATGGAAAAAGCAGACAATGTGACGCTGGTGCGCGACTACGACCCCAGCCTGCCGGAATTGATGCACGACCCGGATCAGATTGAACAGGTATTGCTGAATATTACTCGCAACGCCATGCAGGCGCTGGGAGAGGAAGGCGGCACCATCACCATCCGCACCCGTACCGCGTTTCAGTTGACGCTACATGGCGTGCGTTACCGTCTGGTGGCCCGTATCGATATCGAAGACGATGGCCCCGGCGTGCCAGCACATCTGCAGGATACGCTGTTCTATCCCATGGTTAGCGGTCGTGAAGGCGGTACCGGGCTAGGGTTGTCGATTGCCCGTAACCTTATCGATCAACATTCCGGAAAAATTGAATTTAACAGTTGGCCAGGTCATACCGAATTCTCGGTGTATCTGCCCATTCGCCAGTGAGGTTCACGATGCAACGAGGGATAGTCTGGATTGTCGATGACGATAGCTCGATCCGTTGGGTGCTTGAACGTGCGCTTACCGGGGCGGGATTAACCTGCGCAACCTTTGATAACGGTACCCAGGCGTTAAACGCGCTGACCACGCAAACACCGGATGTCCTGCTGTCTGATATCCGCATGCCCGGTATGGACGGGCTGGCATTGCTGCAACAAATCAAACAGCGCCACCCGATGCTGCCCGTTATCATCATGACCGCGCATTCCGATTTGGACGCAGCGGTCAGCGCCTACCAGCAGGGGGCTTTCGATTATCTGCCCAAACCATTCGACATTGATGAAGCGGTAGCGCTGGTTGAACGCGCCATCAGCCATTACCTGGAACAGCAGCAACCGGTACGCAGTCAGCCCATCAGCGGGCCGACCACCGATATTATCGGTGAAGCTCCGGCTATGCAGGATGTGTTTCGAATTATCGGTCGCCTCTCACGCTCATCAATAAGCGTACTGATCAACGGTGAATCTGGTACCGGTAAAGAGCTGGTCGCCCATGCACTGCATCGCCACAGCCCACGCGCCAAAGCGCCTTTTATCGCGCTGAATATGGCGGCAATCCCTAAGGATTTGATCGAATCGGAACTGTTCGGCCATGAAAAAGGCGCGTTTACCGGCGCCAATCAGATTAGGCAAGGGCGCTTCGAGCAGGCAGATGGCGGAACGTTGTTCCTTGATGAAATCGGCGACATGCCGCTGGATGTGCAAACCCGCCTGTTACGCGTACTGGCTGACGGTCAGTTTTATCGTGTCGGCGGCTATGCAGCCGTGAAAGTGGATGTGCGCATTATCGCCGCCACGCATCAGAATCTGGAATTGCGGGTTCAGGAAGGCAAATTTCGCGAAGACTTGTTCCATCGTTTGAACGTGATTCGTGTTCATTTACCGCCGCTGCGTGAACGTCGGGAAGATATTCCACGTCTGGCGCGCTACTTTCTGCAGGCAACGGCTAAAGAACTGGGTGTCGAACCGAAAAACCTGCACCCGGAAACCGAAGCGGCGCTCACCCGTTTACCCTGGCCGGGGAACGTACGCCAGCTTGAAAATACCTGCCGGTGGCTGACAGTGATGGCCGCAGGACAGGAGGTGCTGATTCAGGATCTGCCGCCGGAGCTGTTTGAAACGACAGCGCCAGATGCCACCGTACATGTTATGCCCGATAGCTGGGCGACGCTGCTGGCACAGTGGGCCGACCGTGCACTGCGTTCCGGTCATCAAAATCTGTTGGCCGAAGCGCAACCGGAAATGGAACGCACACTACTGACAACCGCGTTACGCCATACGCAAGGGCATAAACAGGAAGCGGCAAGACTGCTGGGCTGGGGGCGAAACACGCTGACGCGTAAGCTTAAGGAACTGGGCATGGAATAACGGCAATCTGCCGTTTTCCCACTACCGTTCATCACAAGGAACAGCACCCACGGATGGGTTGCGTTATGAAACCCACACATCTGCAATTTACGTCATCGTGGATATATTTTGTACTTTACTTGCGCCGCGCCAGCAGTATGATCATGTCGCTGACTGGAGAGGGTAACCATGCTGGAATCCATTTTTTCTGCCGTAACGCACGGCGCTGAGATCAGTAGTGCGATGGGTCCATCATCGCAAACTGCGATTGCAGCCGTGTTGTGCGCAGCACTGATCAATTTCTTCAGCTAACACACGCTGACACAATAAGAAAAGAGCCAGTCATACGACTGGCTCTTTTCTTTTATCTCTAACCACTTCCCATCTACCATAACAAGGTCATGCCAGATTCGGTGGCCAACACATTTTCGATTCCCGCAGGAATTACCCGGTGGAATTAAATGACTCGGGAAAATTGGCGCTCACGCATTTTGTTGCGGAAATACACATCAAAACACATACAAATATTACGAATAAGCAGCCGTCCTTTCGCCGTCACCCGAATACCGTCAGCCTGAATCTCCACCAGTCCATCCTGTGCCATCGGTGCCAGCAACGCCAGGTCCTCACGGAAGTAATCACCGAATGACAGACCATATGCCTGCTCAATCGCCGCAAACTCCAGTTGGAAATGACAAATCAGCGCTTTAATGACATCACGGCGAATACAATCATCACGAGTCAGGGACAAACCGCGCCACAATGCATGACCACGTTGTTCAACATCTGCGTAATACAGCTTCAATTCTTTTTGGTTCTGCGCATAACTGTCGCCAATCATACTGATGGCAGACACGCCCAACCCCAGCAAATCGGTATCGCCTTGTGTGGTATACCCTTGGAAATTACGGTGCAATTTTCCTTCGCGCTGCGCTACCGCCAGCTCATCATCTGGCCGGGCGAAATGATCCATGCCGATGAACTGATAACCCGCTGCCGTCAGGCTTTGAATGGTTTGCTGCAAAATAGCCAGTTTTTGTTCCGCATCCGGCAGATCCGCTTCTTTAATTTTTCGCTGTGCGGCAAACAAACTGGGCAAATGGGCATAATTAAATACGCTCAGGCGATCCGGGCGTAACTCGGCTACCCGTTGTAAAGTAAACGCAAAACTGTCCGGCGTTTGTTTTGGCAAACCATAAATCAGGTCGATATTGGTCGAGGTAAACCCTAACGCCTTGGCCCGCTCAATCAGCGCAAAAATGAACGCTTCATCCTGTTCGCGGTTAACCAGCCGCTGCACTTCTTTATTGAAATCCTGCACGCCCATGCTAAGGCGGTTGAATCCTTCAGCGCGCAAATGATCGAGCACATCCAGTTCAATTTCCCGCGGATCCACTTCCAGCGACATCTCGGCATGCTCAGAAAAATGGAAATGCTGGCGAAGCAGCGACATCAGCCGACTAATCTGTGCCTTATTCAGAAATGTGGGGGTGCCGCCGCCCCAATGCATTTGGGTGACCGTACGGTTGGCAAATAACGGTGCGCGTTGACGAATTTCCAGCGCCAGCCGATCGAGATATTCATCGGCTTTATGCAGTTGCCGGGTTACCAGCTTATTGCAACCACAGAAGTAGCACAGGCGGTGACAAAACGGGATATGCAGATACAGCGACAACGGGCGGTGGGGATAACGGGCCACCGCCTCGGCAAACGCCGCGTCGTCATAGCTGTCACTGAATTCCAGCGCGGTAGGGTAGGAAGTGTAACGCGGCCCCGAATAGTTATATTTCTGGATCAGGGATAAATCCCAGTCGATAGTCTGTTCGGACATAGAGCTCACTCCTTCCTGTAACCGGTCCTCACCGTACGACGCCGGGGCAACCGATGCTGCCCAGACAATACGGCACGCTGTAATCTGCCTTTCCTTTTCGACAGGCACCACAGTTTAACCAACAGGCCACCCAAAAAACACAGAACTAATAGGGTGATGAGCAGAAACAGCGCTTTTAACATTAATAACCGTCTTTCGGGTTACCACGACGAAGCAGTTGCAGCATATCTTCTTCCTGCTGTTCATCTTCGTCGTCATCGTCCAGGCTAATCCCCAGCTGTTCCATCAGGATATCAATGCGATCCAGCGTTTCATCCAGCCAGGACTGTTCTTTAGCCGGCAGCGTTTCACCTTTCTCGAGCCTGTCCAGCAGGTCATCAAGACGCGGATCATTTTCCAGCATCTCCAGTTCTTCCTGTGGTGACAGGCGAACCGGTTTCTCTTTCGGCATAGTTACCGGTTTGGTTGGCGCAACGGCGCTTTCCGGCAGCAGCGCTACCGGCTTTTTACTGCCAATACGCGGGTCTTTACCTTGACCAGAGGAGGCATTGTGCTGATGACCACCAGACGGCTGCGCACGGCTGCCTGCGGCATGACCACGGTGTTTTTTCTGGCGTTTGCGATCGCGAGCTTCAAGATCCAACTGCTCGCGACTTTTTCTTTTGGTCTTTGGAGCAGGAGCTTTGCGTCCCGCCCCTTGTGATGGTTGTTTCATAGCGTCAATCTCAGGTTCGGATGAGCAAATATAGGGAGAATTGCGGCGGAATCTAGCAGAAAGCATACCAATAAAAAAGTGCTCCAGGCGCTCTGTGCCGGTTTTATTTTTTCAGTCTGTTACCGCGCTAACACCCCGTACAAAACAGATAAACGCCGCCTTTCTCATCGGTTACAGGTATAATCAGCTATATAGAACCGTGATCCAGACAGAGACGCACACCGTGACCCAGCAATACAACTATCATGTGACCCATTTCGTCACCAGCGCGCCGGACATTCGTCATCTTCCTGCCGACAGCGGTATTGAAGTCGCTTTTGCCGGCCGCTCCAATGCGGGAAAATCCAGCGCCCTCAACACGCTGACCAACCAAAAGAGCCTGGCCCGTATCAGTAAAACGCCGGGGCGTACCCAGCTCATCAACCTGTTTGAAGTGGCCGAGGGAGTACGTCTGGTCGACTTGCCTGGTTACGGCTATGCCGAAGTACCAGAAGAAATGAAACGCAAATGGCAGAGGGCGCTTGGCGAGTATCTGCAAAAGCGTAACTGTCTGAAAGGGTTGGTGGTATTAATGGATATCCGTCACCCGCTCAAAGATCTGGACCAACAGATGTTGGAATGGGCCGTTGATGCCGGGCTGCCGGTACTGGTGTTACTGACCAAAGCAGACAAACTGGCTCAGGGAGCCCGGAAATCTCAGCTAACCATGGTGCGGGAAGCCGTGTTGCCATTAATGGGAGATATTCAGGTTGAGACGTTTTCTTCGCTGAAAAAAACCGGTGTAGATAAATTACGTCAGAAATTAGATAACTGGTTCAGCACATTACCCCCAGCAGATGAGTCTTCTCTTCCCGAGTCTGAGCAGTAACGTCTCCATCAAGGACAAGTGAGCTTTCTGAGACACTGTCCTTATCCACGCACCTACCGGCAAATTTTTTGTCGGTAGCATAAGTTTTGGTTATCCAAGAAATTTATTATCAGACAATAAAAAACGCCCCGGTCAGAAACCTGACCGGGGCGGCTAACATTCAGCCAAATCCGATTACGTGAAGTAAAAGGTCTGAAAGATAGAACATCTTACCTCTGTACCCTACGTGTTTAACTCTACCCCATTTCTTTTCTGGAAAAAAGCATTTTTTGTTGTTTAATTTCATAAAAAATGGCGATGAATTAAACAAACCCAAACCAGGTCACACAATCATGTAGCTTAATTACAAAACGCCCATGCTTTGGCTGAAAAAACCAACAGAAAAAGAAAAGCGCTATTTCTGTCGGCATTTACAACCAAACACCATATAACTCACGAATGCGTCAGACCCATTTTTTCACCGAAGACATTAGTGGGCCTGGTCCCAGTTACTCCCGGTACCGATATCCACCTGTAATGGCACATCTAACTGCATGCAGCCTTCCATCAGGTTACGAATCTTCGCACTGACCTCATCCATTACAGAGTGATGCACTTCAAACACCAATTCATCGTGTACCTGCATCAGCATCGTCGCCAATGGTTTTTCCTGCTGTAACCAGTCATCAATGGCAATCATCGCTTTTTTAATGATGTCTGCGGCGGTACCCTGCATCGGTGCGTTAATAGCAGCACGCTCTGCGGCTTTACGGCTCATAGCATTACGGGAGTGAATATCCGGCAGGTAGAGGCGGCGACCATCCAGCGTGGAGACATACCCTTGATCTGCCGCCTGCTGGCGTGTGCGATCCATGTATTCCTGTACCCCGGGATAGCGCTCAAAATAGAGATTCATGTATTTCTGCGCTTCATTACGCGCAATGCCCAACTGGCGGGACAAACCAAAAGCACTCATCCCGTAAATCAGGCCAAAGTTGATGGCTTTAGCACTGCGACGCTGTTCCGTCGTCACTTTATCAAGCGGCAAACCGAATACTTCGGCAGCGGTAGCACGGTGAATATCCAGACCTTCCGAAAACGCCTTCAGTAATCCAGCATCCCGTGACAGGTGCGCCATGATGCGTAACTCTATCTGCGAGTAGTCAGCCGCCAGAATTCGATATCCTTGCGGAGCAATGAACGCCTGACGAATACGGCGCCCTTCTTCATTACGCACGGGAATGTTTTGCAAGTTAGGATCACTGGAGGACAGACGCCCCGTAGCCGTTACCGCCTGGTGATAGGAGGTATGCACCCGTTTAGTCAACGGGTTAATCATCTGCGGCAACTTATCCGTGTAAGTCGATTTCAGTTTAGCCAGCCCACGGTGTTCCAGAATCAACTTCGGCAGCGGATAATCCAGCGCCAGCTCAGCAAGCACTTCTTCATTGGTAGAAGGCGCGCCTTTCGGCGTTTTCTTGATAACCGGCAACTGCAGCTTTTCGTACAGAATGGCACCTAACTGTTTAGGCGAAGCCAAATTGAAAGCCTCACCCGCTAGCTCATGAGCCTGAACTTCCAGCTCTGCCAGACGTTGCGTCAGCTCCTGCGAGTGTTCGGCCAGAATCGTGGTATCAATCAGCACACCGGTGCGTTCCATACGAGACAACACTGGCACCAGCGGCATATCGATATTCCTGAATACCTTGCACAGATCCTGTTGCGGCTCCAGCTTCGCCCATAACGTTTCATGCAAACGCAACGTCACGTCAGCATCTTCCGCGGCATAAACCGCCGCCTGCTCCAGTGGGATCTGATTGAAGGTTAACTGGTTCTTTCCCTTACCAGCGATCTCTTCAAAGGTGATGGTCTTATGCTGCAGATAGCGCTCTGACAGGCTATCCATATCGTGCCGACCCGCCACACTATCAAGCACGTAGGATTCCAGCATGGTATCAAACACAATCCCGCGCAGATCAATACCGTAACGAGCCATCACGCCTTTATCGAACTTCAGGTTTTGCCCGATCTTACCGATGGATTCATTTTCCAGCAGTGGCTTTAATCGCGCTAACACGGTATCTCTATCCAACTGTGTCGGCGCATCGAGATAATCATGCCCTAATGGCAGGTAAGCGGCTTCACCGGGTTTGATGGCCAGAGAGATCCCCACCAGATTAGCCGTTAGCGTATCAAGGCCATCGGTTTCGGTATCAAACGAGAACAGACCAGCAGCATTAATTCTGGCAATCCAGTCCTGCAAGGAAGACTCATCCAGAATGGTCACATAACCATCCTGAGACAATACGCTGGACGCCTCTTTAGGTGCATCTTCAGTGTCTGGTTTCACAAACGGTACCGCAGCTGGACTCTTTTTGCCGCCCTGCAACCATTTGCCATCTTCCACATCTGCCAGCCAGCGTTTGAATTCATAACGGGCGAATAACTCACGCAGTTCCGTTACATCCAGCTCATTCACCGTCAGTTGTTCGCAACCGAGCTCCAGCTCAACATCGGTTTTAATCGTCGCCAGCTGATAAGAAAGGTAAGCCACGTCTTTATGCTGCTCGAGCTTTGCCGCCATGGTTTTAGCACCACGGAAGGTCAGCGTCGCAATCTTATCCAGATTGCCATAGAGCGCATCCAGCCCGCCCACACCTTGCAGTAGTGCTTGCGCAGTTTTCTCACCCACCCCCGGCACGCCGGGAATGTTGTCGGAGGAATCCCCCATCAGCGCCAGAAAATCGATAATCAGAGAGGGAGGAATACCATATTTGGCACACACCTCATCCGGCCCCAGAATAGTGTTATTCATGGTGTTGATCAGGGTTATCTGCGGCGTCACCAGTTGGGCCATATCTTTATCGCCAGTGCTGATCAGCACAGGTTTACCGGCACGCTCCGCCTGCTGTGCCAGTGTCCCAATCACATCGTCAGCCTCAACGCCGGAAACAGAAAGCAGCGGCAACCCCATCGCTTTCACCATACGGTGCAATGGTTCAATCTGCGCACGCAGATCATCCGGCATCGGCGGGCGATGAGATTTGTAGTGTTCAAACAAGTCATCACGAAATGTCTTCCCCTTCGCATCAAACACCACCGCCACATGGCTGGGATGATACTGCTGCAACAAACTACGCAGCATATTGAGCACCCCGTACATCGCCCCGGTCGGCTCGCCAGCAGCGTTAGTCAAGGGAGGGAAGGCGTGGTAAGCGCGGTAAAGGTACGATGAACCGTCAACCAGAATGAGAGGGTTTTCTGCTATTTGAACCATGATATTTCGTGATCGTTGTTTTCTGCCATGAGGGTAAGGATGCCATAGCTGGCAGTCAGAGACGAATACTAACGATCGTTCATTACGCTTTTTGCACAACGTCTCGCAAAAATTCTGTGGATAACTTTGTGTATAGAAATTGAAAGATAATTAACAGCGATATCACCAGAATTGTTTGTTATATGTATTTCATTATCAATCAATGCGTTAATAAAAAATCATTGACATTGTAGTTATATCAAAACGTTGTTATTAATGTGGATAGATATGAAATCACCATGCCGGGCAGTAAGCAGAAATGTCCAGACGTTAGCAGCAGAAGGAAATAAAAACGCCATATGCACTAAGGCATATGGCGTATAGACAAAGCAGAAAATTATTTCTGAGAGAGCAGGAATTTCACTACATCAGCATACTGTTTGACATAGCCGTCCATAGAACTGGTATCAAGCCCGTCGCTTTTTACCATGTATTTTCCGTTCACGAATACCGCTGGCACACCACGCAGTTGCAAATCGGCAGCCGCTTTTTTCCTGTTGTGCGACCAATGATTTCACCACGAAGCTATTCAACGCGCTGTCATAGTCTTCAGCTTTTACACCTGCCGCCACAAAGACCTGACGAATATCTTCTGTCGTTTTCACCGTCTGAGTCTTCTGGACAGCATCAAACATCAGCGGACTGACTTTATCTTCCACGCCCAGCGCAATTGCAACCGCCCAGGCCTGGGTCAACTCTTTACCCAATGGACCCAGGAAATCGACATGATATTTGGTCAACTTAGCGTCAGCCGGTAATGCTTTCTGGATAGCATCAGGAATGTGGTAAACCTGAGCAAACTGGTAGCAGTGTGGGCAGTAGAACGAGAAGAATTCCAGCACCTGAGGGGATTGGGGAACTGGTTTATCCAGGGTAGTGAACTGTTTACCATCGGAAAAATCAGCAGCTGACGCACTGAACGCCAACACCACACCAACCAGCGCAAGCCATATTTTCTTCATATCAAGGTTATCTCCATAATTGTCAGTACATCGGTGCCAGCTGCAACGGTGGTTCCTGCAACAGCCTGACCTGTTCAGTAAAAATAGCGGTCTGCTTTGCCCAAAAATCAGCGTCTTGCATCCACGGAAAACTACGGGGAAAAGCCGGGTCATGCCAACGACGGGTCACCCAGGCCAGATAATGAACCATTCGCATGGCACGTAGCGGCTCAATCAGCGCCAATTCTGACTCATCAAACGAAGCAAATTCGCTGTAGGCATCCAGCAAAATATCCAATTGAATACGCTGCTCCTGGCGCTCGCCATGCAGCAGCATCCACAAATCCTGAACAGCCGGGCCATTACGCGCATCATCCAGATCAACAAACAATGGACCATCGCGCCAAAGAATATTCCCAGGATGGCAGTCACCATGCAGGCGTCTGGCTTGCCAGTGGGTATGCCAGTGTAATTTCACTTCCTCGATAAGCCGGGTTGTCGCGGCCAGAAAGGGCGCTTTCTGCACACCAGCAATTAGAGAACTATCCGTTAATGTGAGCAATGGGTCATCAAGGTATTCCTGTAACCCAATAGTAGGGCGCGTTGAAAACAGATTTCGACTACCAGTCTGATGGATCCGGCCCAGATAGCGCCCGACTTCCTCCAACTGGTTATCATTGTCCATTTCATACTGACGCCCACCAACGCTTGGGAACACGGCAAACCAGAAACCATCATGCGCATGCAACGTATTGCCCTGTAAGACCAACGGGGCGACCACCGGCACTTCATCATCAGACAACTCGGCCGCAAAGCGATGCTCTTCATTAATCTGACCAGCATCCCACCGTTGCGGCCGATAAAACTTCACCACATAACGCTTGCGATCTTCATCGCTAAACTGGTAAACCCGATTTTCATAGCTGTTAAGTGCTGTCAGGCCAGAGTCAACGCGGATCCCCACAGACCACAGCGCGTCCATGATGACATCCGGCGACAGTGTATGAAAATTGAATACGGCATCATGCATGGTAAGCGCTGCTCCATGGCATCAGGTTCTGGCCGTTAATCCTTGATAACGCCGCGGGCACGCAGTAATGCGGTTTTGAAATCTTCTTCATAATCCTTCTGCAAGCCGGGAATAGGCTGTGTGCTATCTGCGTCACGTAACTTTAGATGATAAATAAGGATATCATCAGTCAAATCACTAAGCGCCCCCTCAAACCCGGCTTCCTGTGCAAGTTTTTGTAAAAATTGCACCAAATTCAAATCAGGCTCTTTTTGCCAGGCTGGATGCAGCAACTCAATCAATTCATTTACACGATGGCACTTCATTATCATGACCTCAAACATTGATGATTGTTTATCTAGTATGGGGAAAGGACTTGGCCTTACGCCATAGTTTTCCGACAATAACGCATTAAATCATTATGGATACCAATACGATGATAACAGGTGTGATTCTGGCTGGGGGTCAGTCATCCCGCATGGGCGGAAATGATAAAGGATTGATTGAGCTGGAAGGTAAGCCGCTCTATCAACATGTTCTGGCTCGTCTGAAACCACAGGTTGATACCCTGCTCATTAACGCTAATCGGCATCAGGCTCGTTATCAGCAAAGCGGTTATCCGGTGATCGGCGATATTAATCGTGATTTTTCCGGCCCTTTAGCTGGCATATTTACCGGGTTGAGTATCGCCGAAACAGAATGGGTGGTATTCGTCCCCTGTGATGTACCGGCATTACCCTACGATTTAGTCTCACGTTTACAGCAATCCTGTGGCAATCAATCCAGTGACAATCATTGTGCCGCCTATGCCACAGATGGAGTACGCGAGCACCCAACACTTTTGTTGATCCACATATCCCTGACCGAAAAGCTGGAACGTTATCTGAAGAACGGCGACCGAAAACTAATGCTATTCCTGGAACAGGTAGCGGCAAAAGCCGTTTCTTTCGCCGATCAGCCTTTATCATTCCGTAATCTCAATACACCAGAGGATCTCGCCCACTGGCAGGGGAATATACATGACTGATGTTCCGCTTTTGGCTATTGCCGCTCACAGTGGTACGGGTAAAACCACATTACTAAAACAGCTTATCCCCCTGCTTAACGCCATGGGGATCCGGGTGGGTATCATCAAACATACTCATCACGATATGGACATCGATAAACCAGGTAAAGACAGCTATGAGCTACGCAAAGCTGGTGCCGATCAAACACTGGTTGCCAGTCATACTCGCTGGGCATTAATGACCGAGACACCAGAACAACAAGAACCCGATTTATTTTTTCTGGCCAGCAGAATGGATAGTTCAAAGTTGGATTTAATTCTGGTGGAAGGCTTCAAGCATGAGTCTGTCGAAAAAATACTGCTTTACCGCCATAAGTCTGGAAATAATGAAGTGATGGAGATTGATGACTGCACACTGGCAATAGCCAGCGATGTACCGTTAACACTCCCCAAGCCTTGTCTGGATCTGAACCAGCCAACGCTGATAGCGGTATTTATCAGAGACTGGCTGCGCCAAAAGAAAGGTATCTGACTAATTGAGGCAGTAGCAGAGATGATTACCTGGAGGATTAACGCGGCCGCCGGGGTTGCAGACATAAAAAAACCCCCGGCGCTAACCGGGGGTTCTCTG
>NZ_CM001977.1:4467333-4548353 GCF_000406165.1 Dickeya zeae NCPPB 2538
GGAGGCGCATTATAGGGAGTTATTCCGGCCTGACAAGCGATAAATACAAAATAATTATCAACTGGATGGTTTTCAGGCAAACCGGGTGGGAAATGGTCAATATGCCGCTTTTCTGCGGCATAAACGCCAGAAAGAAAGGAGAAAGGTCAATCAGGCGTGGATTTTGCCGACGGAATCCCGAACGATTAACTCGGGTGTCAATACCAGAACATTATGTTCAGCATCCGGGTGCTCTAACCGGTGGAGCAGCGTATCAATGGCCAGTTCACCAAGCTCACCTTTAGGCTGATGTATCGTCGTCAAGGGCGGCGACAGATAACGAGCCAGTTCAATGTCGTCGTAGCCCACCACGGCCATATCGTCAGGAATGGATAGCCCCGCCTCATATAAGGCGCGATAAACGCCTACCGCCATCGCATCATTACTGGTAAAGACAGCGTCCGGGCGCTCCGGTAGCGCCAGTAACTGCTGCATGGCGCGAAAACCAGCTTCAAACTCAAAGTCCCCGATCACCTCGAAACCCGCAGGAATCGACAAGCCCGACTGATTCATGGCTTTGCGATAACCTTCCAGACGATTGTGTGCGGTGGTTTTATCTTGCGGACCTGCAATACAGGCAATTTTGCGATAGCCCTGAGAAATCAGGTAGTGAGTCGCCATTTCGCCGCCTTGCAGCGAATTATCTTTGATGATATCGCTGCTGCCTTCAAACGGTGCCCAGTCCATCATCACCACAGGAATAGAGGGATAGCGACGAATAATATCCGGTGAAGGCAGATGGCTCTCTGTGCACATCAGTAACAGCCCATCCACCCGCTTTTGCAGCAACGTCTCCAGACTGCGGCTCAGACGGTGGTGATCGCCTTCGGTATTGCAAAGAATCAGGCTATAGCCACGTTCGTAACAACAACGTTCCACACCACGCACCACTTCGGCATAAAACGGGTTACTACTTGCCGTCAGCAACATACCAATGGTACGGGTCTGGTTGATTTTGAGACTACGCGCCAGCGCGGACGGCGCGTAGTTCAGTTGTTCCACCGCTTTCATTACCCGGTCGCGAATGGCATCGCTGACATAGCGGTTATCGTTGATGACATGAGAAACCGTTGATGTGGATACCCCAGCCAGACGGGCCACGTCTTTCATTGTCGCCAAGGATTACTCCTGTGCATTCAGGAAGGCATCAATCTCTTCACGCCAGGGAACAGAAGGCTGAGCGCCATGGCGAGTCACCGCGATAGCCGCCGCCGCATGAGCAAACTTAACCGCCGCCTCCATAGGGCGTGACTCCAGCAGAGCCGTCACCAACGCGCCATTGAAGGTATCACCCGCCGCAATGGTATCAACCGCTTTGACCCGGAAACCGGGAATACGCTGACCCTGCCCTTGTTCGCTTAACCAGACACCACGGCTGCCAAGGGTAATCAGTACTGTTGAGATGCCTTTATCATGCAGGACCTGTGCGGCACGCTGTGCATCTTCTTCGGTTTCTACGCTCACCCCAGTCAGGATCTGCGCTTCCGTCTCATTCGGCGTGATCATATCCACCAATGACAATAACTCGTCAGGCAGAGAACAAGCTGGAGCCGGGTTGAGAATAACTTTAGTGCCACTGTCATGCGCCAGGCGAGCAGCTGCTATCACAGTTTCCAGCGGAGACTCCAGTTGCATCAACAGCGCGGAGGCATCAGTAATTTTCTGCTGATAGCGATGCAGGTAATCAGGCGTTACGGCCGCATTGGCCCCCGCATGAATGCCGATCATGTTTTCAGCTTCACCGTTAACGAAAATCAATGCTACCCCGGTAGTCTGGCCGGTAATGGCTTCAACGGCGGAAACATCAATTCGGTCATTGATGAGTTGCTGGCGAATACGTTCGCCGATATCGTCAGCGCCGACACAAGCGATAAATTCGATATCTGCGCCACTACGCCCGGCAGCCACCGCCTGGTTCGCGCCTTTACCGCCAAATGCCACACCATATTGTTTACCGATCACCGTTTCGCCCGGGCGGGGAAACTGAGCCAGATTCAAAATATGATCCGCATTGATACTTCCCAAGACTACCAGCTTGCCTGATTTCATTAACATGAACCCCGATGTTGATTACGCGCCACCCACCAGGGGTGGCGCCGTACTGCACGTGCGGTATTACGTTTTGATGATGTTATTGCTTAGTAACCAGTTTCAGGTCGACAGGGATGATCGCCTGTACTTTTTCGCCTTTCAGCACCTTGTCAGCCGTTTCCACACCGATGACACCGATCTGATCAGGACGCTGAGCCACGGTAGCCGCCATCTTGCCGCTTTCTACCGCTTTCAAGCCATCAGCAGTACCATCGAAACCAACAACCATCACATTGTCACGACCTGCGGTCTGCAGGGCACGCAGAGCACCCAACGCCATTTCGTCATTCTGGGCGAATACCGCCTGGACATCCGGGTGAGCGGTCAGCAGGTTTTGCATCACATTCAGACCCTTGGTACGGTCGAAATCTGCAGGCTGACTTGCCAGCATGTTGAATTTGTTCTTCTCGGCAGACTTCATGAAGCCAGCGCCGCGTTCACGAGCGGCAGACGTACCTGCCAGGCCTTCCAGTTGAATAACTTTGGCGCCTTCACCCAGTTTTTTAGCGATGAAATCGCCGGCAACTTTACCGCCGAAGGCGTTGTCGGAAGCTACGTGGCTAACGACTTCACCACTGGCAGCAACACGGTCCAGCGTGATAACCGGAATTTTAGCCTGATTAGCCAGTTTCACCGCGTTACCTACTGCGTTGGAATCCGTCGGGTTGATCAGCAACAGCTTGGTGCCACGAACGGTCAAATCCTGCACGTTGGAAAGTTCTTTGGCCGGGTTGTTCTGGGAATCAAGCACCACCAGGTTGTAGCCCAGTTTGTCCGCTTCTTTCTGAGCGCCATCTTTCAACGACACAAAGAACGGGTTATTCAGCGTGGAAACAACAAGAGCAATGGTATCCTTTGCCAGCGCATTGGCACTGACCGTTGCACTCAGCGCGACAGCGGAAACCAGAGTAGCAATCTTCTTCAAGTTCATATTTCAATTCCTGTGTGAATGAAAAGTTATTTACTGCCTTTGTTATCTACCAAAACCGCCAGCAGAATAACCACCGCCTTGACGATCATCTGGTAGTAAGAAGAAACCCCTAACAGGTTAAGCCCGTTATTCAGGAACCCCAGAATCAAGGCACCGATTAACGTTCCCACCACGCGTCCTTTACCACCTGACAAACTTGTACCACCCAGCACTACCGCTGCAATGGCATCCAGTTCATACCCCGTCCCTGCCGTTGGCTGTGCTGAAGACAGACGGGCCACTTCAATAATGCCTGCCAATGCCGACAACAAACCGCACAACGAATACACAACGATTTTGACTCTATCAACGCTGATCCCGGAAAGACGGGTTGCCGCTTCATTACCGCCCAACGCATAGATATAGCGACCAATGCGGGTATGGTGCAGCATGTACCAGGTTGCCAGGAATACCACTGCCATAATCCAAATAGGCGTAGGTACTCCCAGAGGACGTCCGATGCCGAACCACCCCAACGCATCTGCCGCATCGGAAAAACCGGTATTGACAGGACTGCCGTTGGTGTAGACCATCGTGACGCCACGTAGCAGCAACATCATCACTAGCGTAGCAATAAAGGCCTGAACCCGCCCCTTGGCAATGATAATCCCCGTCCCCGCACCAATGACCGCACCCAGCGCCAGCGCCGCGAATACTGCCACCAACGCATTGATCTCAAGCCCGACGATAGACGCGGCAACCGCCCCTGTCAGCGCCAGCAACGACCCTACCGACAAATCAATGCCGGAGGTGAGGATAACCAGCGTCATTCCCACCGCCATAATGGCGTTTACCGACGTTTGCTGCAGGATGTTGAACAAGTTGTTCAGGGTAAAAAAGTTGGGACTCATTGAAGACACCACAGCGATAAGAATCAGCAGGGCGATCAATGATTTTTGCTCCATCAGCCACTCTTTGCTGAGCCAGCGCTTTGCTGTGATAGTTTGAGAACTCATATCTGATTTACTCCTGCTTTACGCCGTATTGCTTACCAACGGCCGCAGCCATCAGCGCTTCCTGTGTAGCCTGTTCAATCGGGAACTCACCGCTCAGGCGCCCTTCGTGCATGACGATAATGCGATCGCTCATCCCGAGCACTTCAGGCATTTCCGACGATACCAGAATGATGCTTAACCCTTCTTGCTTGAACTGGTTGATTAACTGATAGATTTCTTTTTTTGCCCCGACATCGACGCCACGGGTCGGCTCATCCAGAATCAGCACTTTGGGACGGGTCATCAACCCACGGGCGATCGCCACTTTCTGCTGATTACCACCGGACAATAACCCGATCGGCTGGGACATGGACGGAGTGCGAATATTGAACATGCGGATAAAATCGCCCACCGCCTGTTGCTCATCGCCATGCCGCAGCGAACCCGCTGCGTTGCTGAAATAACGCAGTGCCGTCAGGGACATGTTTTCTTTTACCGACATGCCGAGCACCAGTCCGTCTCGCTTACGGTCTTCGGAAATATACACAATACCGCTGGCCAGGCCGTCTTGTGGACTGCGCGCCACGATGTTCTCCCCGTCTAAGGAGACGCTACCGTGGGTACGTGGCAACGCGCCATACAACACTTTCATCAGTTCGGTGCGACCGGCCCCCATTAGCCCGGCCACCCCGAGAATCTCGCCTTTGCGCAGGGTGAAGCTCACGTTATTCACCCCCGGCCCAGACAATTCGCTGACCTGCAAACGCACGTCACCGGGCGCCTGATTCAAACGGGGGTACTGATCTTCCAGCTTACGTCCCACCATCATTTCAATCAGCGAATCTTCCTGTAATTCACTCACTGCACGCTCGCCGATAAACTGGCCATCACGGAACACGGTCACATCGTCGCAGATTTCGAAAATCTCTTTGAGTCGATGGGAGATATAGACAATGCCGCAGCCCTGGGCCTGCAATTCCCGGATAACACTAAACAGCGAGGCGGTTTCGGTATCCGTCAGCGCATCGGTGGGTTCATCCATAATGATGACCCGAGACTCAAAGCTCAGCACTTTGGCGATTTCAACCATCTGCTGATCGCCAATCGACAATTCCCCCACCAGGCGGCGACTGTCATAGCGCAGGTTCAAACGCTTGAGCAGCTTATCCGCCTCGTCATACATACGCTTCCAGTCAATACGCCCCAGGCGGTTGGTAAATTCACGGCCGAGGAAAATATTTTCCGCAATGGTTAATTGGGGAATCAGGTTCAATTCCTGATGGATAATGCCGATACCAGCTTCCTGAGAGGCTTTGGGACCACTGAAATCCACATCCTTACCCAAAAACTGGATACTACCGGCATCCCGACGATAAATGCCCGTCAGCACTTTCATCATGGTGGATTTACCGGCACCGTTTTCCCCCACCAGCGCCATGACTTTGCCCGGATAGACATTCAATGCCGCGCCGGACAGCGCCTTAACGCCGGGGAACGTTTTGGTGATGCCTTGCAATTGCAGTAAAGGTTGCATCGCTACCTCAGAAGGTGACGCCAGCACAAAGGATCACATTCGCGTAAGGAGAGCATTCCCCCGTACGAATAATGGCCCGGCTCTGACCACTTTGTTTTTTAAACTCTTCGTGGCTGACGTAATGCAGTGAAATAGTATTTCCCTGGTGTTGTTCAAGTTGTGCTAACTGTTTTAATAACGCTTCATGGAGCGTGGTGTTTTTCTCAATGATTTCCTGAGCCAAAATCGCCGCTTCTACCTGCATTTCCGCCGTCACCACATCCAGCACCTGCAAGAAGCCAGGAACGTTATGGGTCAAAGCCAGGTCGATGCGGGCCGTCGTCGCTGGAATCGGTAAACCGGCGTCAGCAATGACAATCTGATCGGTATGTCCCAGTTGGGAAATCACCGACGAGATATCGGAATGAAGTAACACACCTTTTTTCATGTTGTTTATCCTGAGAGCGAAACGTTTCGCTTATAGAGCAAGTGTAGAAAAAGAACCGGAGAAGGCAACGATTATCTTATGAAAATGTGATCGTTATCGAAACGTTTCGTTGGCGTAATAAAAGGAAGATTTTAAGTTATTAAAACCAATAAAAAAGACGCGACAGGACAAAACCGGAGGGTTTTAGGGGAGATTGAATGTTATATCCGCGCAAGGATAACCGTAGGCGGGAAGAAGACGGCCACCAATACCACAGCGGGTGAGATCCTGTTAGACCTCACCCGCTTATTTATCTACTCGCCCGGAATCAGATTTCTACCTGAATACCCAATTCAATCAACCGGTTAGGTGGAATTTCGAATTGATCCGCCGCGCGCAGCGCATTGCGGCTCAGCATCATGAACAACTTACCGCGAACAAGCAGATACCAGGGGCGCGCGCCCATCATCAGCGATTCATTCGACAAGAAGAACGTAGTTTCCATCATCTGGCAGGTCAATCCATCCTGCCAGCAGCGATGGAATACCTCTTCCACATTCGGCGTTTCACGCCAGCCATAGCTGGCGACCACCCGCCAGAAGGTGGGGGAAAGTTGCTCCACCGAAACACGCCGGGCGTTGTGCACATAAGGCGCGTCTTCCGTTCTCATGGTCAGCAGCACCACGCGCTCATGCAGTACCTTGTTGTGTTTAAGATTGTGCAGCAAAGCAAACGGAATGACATGGGTAGCACGCGACAGATAGACAGCCGTTCCTGTTACACGCACTGGCGGGTTCTTCTCCAGCGACGCGATCATCGCATCCAGCGAATTACCATGCTCATGGATACGGCGTAACAGCCGGAAACGCTCGCTTTTCCAGGTCGTCATGATGATAAACATCACCATACCCAGCGCCAGCGGCAGCCAGCCACCAGAAATAATCTTCACCACGTTGGCCAGGAACATCGGCAAATCGATAGCCAGCAGAGCCACCAGCAGCAACCAGACCAGATAGCGATACCAGTGCCAGTTTTTCAGCGCCACCGTACAAGACAGGATGCTGGTCAGCACCATCGTGCCGGTCACCGCAATACCGTAAGCGGCAGCCAGATTGCTGGAATGTTCAAAGCTGATAATAACGATTACCACCGCCACATACAGCAACCAATTGATAAACGGGATATAAATCTGTCCAGACTCCATATCTGACGTATGCACGATGCGCATCGGCGGCAGATACCCCAGACGAACCGCCTGACGGGTCAGCGAGAACACCCCGGAAATAACCGCCTGAGAAGCAATGATGGTGGCAAGCGTAGCCAGCACCAACAGCGGAATCAGTGCCCAATCCGGCGCCAGCAGGAAGAACGGGTTTTTGATAGCCTCCGGATTTTTCAGCAACAGCGCGCCCTGGCCAAAGTAGTTGAGCACCAGCGACGGTAAAACCGCTGAAAACCAGGCGATACGAATCGGCAGTTTGCCAAAGTGGCCCATATCGGCATACAGCGCCTCAACCCCAGTGATCGCCAGTACTACCGCCCCCAGCGCAAAGAAGGACACCGATTTATATTGAATGAAAAAGTTAATTGCCCATTGGGGATTGAGTGCCTGCAATACCTCTGGATTGGCGATAATGCTGCGAGCCCCCAGCACACCGAGCGACAAAAACCACAGCATCATGATCGGCGCAAACAGGCTACCTACCCGACCCGTACCGTGCTTTTGAATCATAAACAATAGCGTCAGTACCACTATTGAAATAGGGACGATGTAGGTATCCAGCGACGGCGCAACGATATCCAGCCCCTCGATTGCCGACATCACCGAAATCGCTGGGGTAATCACCACCTCACCATAGAAGAAGCTGCCGCCGATCAATCCCATGATCACCACTATCGCGGTCATCTTGTCGGACGTATTGCGTCCGGCCAGCGACATCAGCGTCAGAATCCCCCCTTCACCGGCGTTATCCGCACGCATGACATAGCTGAGATACTTAAGGGATACGACCAGCACCAGCAGCCAGAATATCAGTGAGAGAAAGCCAAAGACGGAATCGGGTTCAACCCCGAAACCAAACTGCCCGGAAAGACACTCCCTGAGCGTATAGAGCGGGCTGGTGCCGATGTCGCCATACACTACACCGATGGCAGCCAGCGTGACCGCTGGAAGTGAACGTTTATGTTCTGAATTCATAAACCTTGTCTTCTGTTATCAATTCATTAACAAATCGGGCCTTATTCTGGTTGGAGTAGCCCGAAAACGCACAGTATGCACAAATCACGTTAAAAGCCCATTTTTTAATACTACCTTGGTTCTGTTCGGGGCTGGCACCTTTGTTGATTAACACCAGCAATGGTGACAATAATTAATGTATGGCTAATGAAGAAAACGTAGTCTTTCTAGCGTTATTACACGCTCTTGACGGCAATTTACCGCAATGACGGATCTATTATGATGCAACCCACAGCGCTGGCCGACCGTATTTCTCGCCTGAGCCATGCTCTCGAACACGGTCTTTACGAACGGCAACACGCCATCCGACTTTGCCTGCTGGCAGCGCTCAGCGGCGAGAGCGTCTTCCTGTTGGGGCCGCCAGGGATTGCCAAGAGCCTGATTGCCCGCCGCCTGAAATACGCATTCAGGAACGCACGTGCTTTTGAATACCTGATGACGCGTTTCTCAACGCCGGAAGAGGTCTTCGGTCCACTCTCCATCCAGGCACTGAAAGACGAAGGACGCTATCAGCGTCTGACGACCGGCTACCTGCCAGAAGCTGAAATTGTCTTTCTGGATGAAATCTGGAAAGCCGGTCCTGCCATCCTGAACACCCTGCTGACCGCCATTAACGAACGGCGATTTCGTAACGGTAACAGCGAAGAGCCCATCCCGATGCGACTACTGGTCACCGCCTCCAACGAACTGCCTGAAGCCGACAGCAGTCTGGAAGCCTTGTATGACCGTATGCTGATCCGCCTCTGGCTTGACCGGGTGCAGGATAAACACAATTTCCGCGCGATGCTCACCGCTTCACCTGCCGAGCAGGATAACCTTATCAGCCCGGCACTGAGCGTCAGCGACGAAGAGTATCAACAGTGGCAGTCTCATATCGATCATATACCGTTACCGGAAAATTGCTTCGAACTGATTTATCAACTGCGCCAGCGTCTGGATACGCAGGAAGGTTCGCCGTATGTTTCCGATCGTCGCTGGAAGAAAGCTATCCGGCTGCTGCAGGCCTGCGCCTTCTTTAGCGGACGAGAAACGATCACCCCAGTCGATCTGATCCTCCTCAAAGACTGCCTATGGCACGATCTGGATACCCATAATCTGGTGGAACAGCAATTACAGCAGTTAATGGGCGAACAGGCCTATCAACAACGGACGTTGCTGTTCCGGTTGCAACAATTGAATGTGAAACGCCAGCAATACCAGCAGCAGCAAAGCGAGCAGCAGGCATTTAAGGTTGAACGCCAGGTCAATTTTTTTGGCCGGAAACCCCATAACTCGTTACCTGAAAGCCTGACCGCCGCCGAAATAACGCTGATGCTACAAAAACCACTGCTGCTAAACGACTATACCGTCACCCATGTGGTTATCGACCGGGAAGCGCTAGCGAGCTGGCTGCAGAAGGGGGGCGAAATCCGTGGGAAGCTCAACGGCGTCGGGTTTAGCCAGCATCTTGATATGGAAGTGGATGAACGCCAGTATCTGATCATTCGCGATATCAGTTTACAAAGCACGGTGTTATCGCTGCCTGGCGTGATAAAAGGCGACCTGCCGGAAGAGATAGTTAAAGAATATGACGCGCTGAAAATCCAGTTACGTGAACAACGCCGATTGTTTGAGCGTCACCAGCCTTGTTTGTTTGTCCCTAAAGAGTGGCTTGCCAAAATTGAAGAAAGCCTTCAGCAGGTCGATGAACAAATAGATCAGTCACAACGGGAGTAACGATCATGCTGACGCTGGAATCCCTGGAGATGCTGTTATCCATCGATGAAAACGATCTGCTGGATGACGTGATTGTGGCCCTGATGGCAACACCTCAGTTGGTGATGTTCTTCGACAAGTATCCGCGTCTGAAAAATGCCATCATGCGTGATTTACCGGAGTGGAAAGAAAACCTCCGGCAACGGTTGCGCAGCACCCAGGCTCCTCCCGAGCTGGAAAAAGAATTTACCTGTTATCAGCAGACCCAGTTAGTCAGCGAGCATACCTTTCAGTCTACTCTGCCGGACATTATGTCCACCTTGCATCATGTGGATTCCCCTTTCCTTAATCAGGCAGAAAAGCTGATCAGTTCCGTCTCACCCTCTTCAGAACGCCGCATCAGCGCCAGCCAGCACAGCCTGTTCATGCAGCGCTGGCGCCTTAGTCTGACGCTGCAAACGATGAATCTGCACCACCAGATCATGGAACAGGAACGGGATCAGCTACTCGACGAGATCCAAAAACGCCTGACGATAAGCGGAGCACTGGAACCCATTCTGGCTGAAAACGATACGGCGGCTGGCAGACTGTGGGATCTCAGCGCCAGTAAACGCATGAAACAACCCTTCAATGCGTTACTGGAGACCGGGGCATTTTTGCAACAACAGCCTGAACTGCAGCGCCTGGCAGAACGTCTGGGTCGTAGCCGGGAGACAAAATCGGTTCTCAGCCATCAGGCGCCGAAAGAATCCTTTCAGGTGATGGTGCGTGAACCAGCGTCTGCTCCGGAACAAGTCAGCGGCATCCACCAGAGCGATGACATTCTTCGGTTACTGCCCACCGAGCTTTCTACCCTCGGGATCCATGAACTGGAGTTCGAATTTTACCGCCGTCTGGCCGAACACCGGTTACTGACATACCGGCTGCAAGGGGAAAGCTGGCGGGAAAAAACGCTTGAACGGCCGGTCGTCCATCAGCACAACGAGCAACAACCACGAGGGCCGTTTATCGTTTGTGTGGATACCTCCGGTTCGATGGGCGGGTTTAACGAGCGTTGCGCTAAAGCCTTCTGTCTGGCGCTGATGCGAATTGCTCTGGCAGAAAACCGCCGCTGCTACATTATGTTGTTTTCAACCGGTATCGTCAGTTATGACCTGACCTCAGAAAACGGACTGGAAGAAGCCATACGTTTTCTTAGTCAGACCTTCCGCGGTGGCACCGATCTGGCAAGCTGCCTGTCGTCGCTGCTGGAAAAAATGGACACCGCCTCCTGGCAGGATGCTGATGCCGTCATCATTTCAGACTTTATCGCCCAGCGTCTGCCAGACGATCTGGTCAACGAAGTCAAACGCCGCCAGCACCGGTTACAGCACCGTTTTCACGCTGTCGCCATGTCAGCACACGGCAAACCTGGCATTCTGCGCATCTTCGATCATATCTGGCGCTTTGATACTGGGCTGAAAAGCCGTCTGTTGCGCCGTTTTCAGCACGAAAAAGTCTGATACCTCATCCTGATATCCTTCTTATGAGCGAACCTTACCTGAACGGGCAGCCGTTTTTGGTCGTTGATTCATTCGGCAATAATCAGTAAAACGCTTCAGACAGCCCTTTACGGAGCAGCACTATGGCAGCAGACACATACTCGATGGACGAACTCGATCGCGGCATCCTCAACGCCCTGATGGATAACGCCCGCACGCCCTATGCCGAACTGGCGAAACAGTTTTCGGTTAGCCCCGGCACTATCCATGTTCGTGTGGAAAAGATGAAACAGGCTGGCATCATTCTGGGAACACGACTGGATGTGAACCCTAAGCAGCTGGGCTACGACGTCTGCTGTTTTATCGGCATCATCCTGAAAAGCGCCAAAGACTACCCGTCCGCGCTGGAGAAACTCAACAACCTGGAAGAAGTGGTCGAGGCGTATTACACCACCGGCCATTACAGCATCTTCATTAAGGTCATGTGCCGCTCTATCGACGCCTTGCAACACGTACTTATCAACAAGATTCAGACAATTGATGAAATTCAATCCACCGAAACGCTGATCTCGTTGCAGAACCCCATTATGCGTACCATCGTGCCCTGATGCTTTTTTACTATCCCCCTATTATCCACAGGTAGATCCCACCAAGATCACAGCGTACAATGTGCCGTCATTCAATCAGGCGGGATCACGCATGTCAGACATTACCCTTATTAGCGGCAGCACACTGGGTAGCGCAGAGTACGTTACCGAGCACCTGGAATCATTGCTGCAACAGGATAATTTCACTACCACGCTGCTGCATGGCCCGGAGCTGGATGAGGTTACGCCTGAAAATGTGTGGCTGGTGGTCACCTCCACCCACGGTGCCGGCGATCTACCTGACAACCTGCAGCCCTTTTATGAAGACCTACAGGAAAAACGTCCTGATTTATCCGCTGTTCGTTATGGTGCCATCGGCATCGGTAGCAGTGAGTACGACACCTTCTGTGGTGCGATCGTAAAACTGGATCAGCTATTACAGGATCTGGGCGCGCATCGGATCGGCGATATGTTGAAGATCGACATTACCCAGCATGACATTCCGGAAGATCCGGCTGAGGTCTGGCTGGGATCATGGATAAAATTACTCAAATAAAATTATTTTTTTCACGAGCCTCTGTGGATAAATGGCTTGAAATGCCGGGTAAAACCCGTAGTTATCCAGATAACAACTACAGATGCTTTTTTGAGCTGTGTATAATTACCCTTTCAGATCCCAGCTAATACAGACTGGGATCACCGATCATTCACAGCTAATGATCGACAATAACCTATTGATCTTCTTTTTGGATCCCGGCTTATCCACAGCACATGGCGATCCTAATAAGAGATCTAATAAAGAGATCTTTAAATAAAAAAGATCTTTCTTTAACTACCCGACGATCCAACAGACTTGGTCGGCGGCACAAACTTAAGTAGAATCCCCCACCCCAGGGCAAGTAACGATCATTCGCAACCACGCGAGGTGTAGCACCATGTTTTATCCAGATCCTTTTGACGTCATCGTGATCGGTGGCGGTCATGCGGGTACTGAAGCCGCGATGGCTTCTGCCCGAATGGGACGTCAAACCCTCTTACTGACACACAACATTGATACGCTAGGGCAGATGTCCTGTAACCCGGCGATCGGCGGTATTGGGAAAGGCCATCTGGTAAAAGAGATCGATGCGATGGGCGGCCTGATGGCTCGTGCGATCGATCGTGGTGGTATTCAGTTTAGGATACTAAACTCTAGTAAAGGCCCAGCTGTCCGCGCCACACGCGCTCAGGCTGACCGGGTACTGTACCGTCAGGCCGTGCGTACCGCGCTGGAGAATCAGCCGAATCTGACCCTCTTCCAACAGGCTGTCGAAGATCTGATTGTCGAAAACGATCAGGTCGTTGGTGCGGTAACCCAAATGGGGCTGAAATTCCGCGCTAAAGCAGTGGTGTTAACGGTGGGGACTTTCCTGGACGGCAAGATCCATATCGGGTTGGATAACTACAGCGGTGGTCGAGCGGGCGATCCGCCTTCGATCGCACTATCTCACCGTTTACGTGAACTTCCCCTGCGTGTCGGCCGTCTGAAAACCGGTACACCGCCGCGTATTGACGCCCGTACTATCGATTTTAGCGTACTGACGCCACAACATGGCGATAACCCCATGCCGGTATTTTCCTTCCTGGGGAACGCCAGTGAGCATCCGGCACAGATGCCGTGTTATATCACCCATACCAATGAACGTACTCATGACGTGATCCGTAACAATCTGGATCGCAGCCCGATGTACGCTGGGGTCATTGAAGGGATCGGTCCACGTTATTGCCCCTCGATTGAAGACAAAGTGATGCGGTTTGCCGATCGCAATGCACACCAGATTTTCCTGGAACCGGAAGGGCTAACCAGTAACGAGATTTACCCGAACGGTATCTCGACCAGCTTGCCGTTTGACGTGCAGTGGCAAATCGTTCGTTCGATGGACGGTATGCAAAATGCACGTATCGTCCGCCCCGGTTATGCCATCGAGTATGACTATTTCGACCCGCGTGACTTGAAACCTACGCTGGAAAGTAAGTTTATCCACAACCTGTTTTTTTGCCGGGCAGATCAACGGTACTACTGGCTATGAAGAGGCGGCGGCCCAGGGCATGCTGGCAGGGCTAAACGCAGCGCGTCTGGCGTTTGATCAGGAAGGCTGGACGCCACGCCGCGATCAGGCCTACATCGGCGTACTGGTGGATGATCTCTGTACGTTGGGAACGAAAGAGCCCTACCGAATGTTTACCTCTCGTGCTGAATACCGCCTGATGCTGCGTGAAGACAATGCCGATTTGCGTTTGACCGCGATTGGTCGCGAATTAGGGATGGTCGATGATGAACGTTGGGCGCGTTTTAATGAGAAACTGGAAAATATCGAGAAAGAACGCCAGCGTCTGCGCGATATTCTGGTTCACCCGAACACCGAAGGCGTAGAGCAGATCAACCGCCTGTTAAAATCGCCCTTATCGCGCGAAGCCAATGGGGAAGATCTGTTACGACGCCCTGAAATGGATTATGCGCAACTGACAGCGCTGCCGATGTTTGCTCCCGCGTTACCTGATGTTCAGGCGACTGAGCAGGTGGAAATCCAGGTCAAATACGAAGGTTATATTGCTCGCCAGCAAGATGAGATCGAAAAGCAACTACGCAACGAGAACACATTGCTGCCCGCGGATCTGGACTATCGGCAGGTCAGTGGCTTGTCGAACGAAGTGATCGCTAAACTCAACGATCACAAACCGGGGTCGATTGGTCAGGCATCGCGTATTTCCGGCATCACCCCTGCCGCTATCTCAATTCTGCTGGTCTGGCTGAAAAAACAAGGTATGCTGCGCCGCAGCGCCTGACAAAGACCGCTCGCTTACGTTGACGCATGGCCGCTTATCGCGGCCATGTTGCCTTAACCGACAACAGGATTTATTCGTGCTAGAGAGACTCAACAGCCTGATGCAGCGTGCTGGAATGGCGCTGACCGATCAGCAAAAAAACCAGCTGCTTCAGTATGTAGCGTTACTCCACAAATGGAACAAAGCCTATAACCTGACATCGGTTCGTGAGCCGGAACAGATGTTGGTTCGGCATATCATGGACAGTCTGGTGGTGGAACCCCACCTGTGCGGAAATCGTTTTATCGATGTGGGTACTGGCCCGGGGTTGCCTGGTGTGCCGCTGGCTATTGCTCGTCCCGATGCGCATTTTGTCCTGCTGGATAGCCTGGGAAAACGGGTGCGTTTTTTACGTCAGGTGCAACATGAGCTGGGCCTAAGCAATATTGAACCGGTGCAGAGTCGGGTTGAGGATTTTCCTGCCGAACCGCCGTTTGATGGTGTGATTAGTCGTGCCTTTGCGTCGTTGCAAGACATGGTCAACTGGTGTCATCACCTGCCATCCCGCCCACAGGGCCGATTTTATGCCCTCAAAGGCACGGTACCGCATGACGAAATGGGATTACTGCCACAAGGTGTCACGGTCGAGAAGGTCGTTCCCCTGTCGGTTCCTGAGCTTGACGGGGAGCGGCACCTGGTGGTGCTTAAGCCCAATTAATTTTGTCATTTATCAAAAAAATCATGAATAGTTGTAAACTTTTCAGACTGATAGCTCAAAGTGAAATAATGACCTTTATCACCTTTTCGTTCACCGTAATTTTACAACTCGGTGGTATAACCTCTCTGGTTGAGGGGAGGAAAGTGACGTATCAGCAAACTATTTGCATGATTCGGTGACGGGTTTGGTGGACCCGTTGTGTTAAAAACATGGGAAAAAAATATCCAGCTTGTCAATAGATGGTTTTGTGGCGGTATTCGAGCGATTTTGTGAGTGCCTTGTTTTTAAATTATTGAAATTAAAAAATATATCTGGCTTTTTTTACTGAGAGCAAAAAAAAATCAATTCAGATGTAAAAGCCTTAGTTTAATTTTATGTGAGAAATATCACATATTGCTGACGTCAGATGTATGGGGTCTCTCTAATCAACTTTGGGGATAGTTAGTGAAAATAAGGCTTCGGAAATAAATTTAAATAATCGTTCACCTTTTTGCTACTTATCGATTGAATTCGCATGGATGACCCGTATAATTTGCTCGTTTTTCGCTGCTTGACTCGGTACTGCAAAGGCAGTTTTATACGGTCATTCAGCATACCTCTGAAAAGGTACGGAGAATCATCATGTCTGTATCCCTTTACAGTGGGAAACTCGCCCGGTTATCGCTGTTATTGCAGCTGGCGGTGATTTTTGTTGCCGGTGCAGCGTTTTGCGCGAGTGGCTTCAGAGCGGGCGCTTCCGCACTGGCTGGAGGGTTGGCAGCCTGGCTGCCGAGCATGGTGTTTATACTGTTTGCCGTACGGCATCAGGCAGACAAGCCACCGGAAGGTCGGGTAGCCTGGTCGTTTGCCGTTGGGGAAGCGCTGAAAATGCTCTTCACCATCGTGCTATTGGTGGTGGCGTTAGGCGTGTTTCATGCGGCATTTTTTCCGCTTGGCCTGACGTACTTAGTGGTGCTGATCACGCAGATCGTGGCACCGGCTGTAATTAACCGTTACCGTAGTTAACAACAAAAGGGTAAGAGACATCATGTCTGCATCTACTCCGCAAGAGTATATCGGTCACCACCTGACCCATTTGCAGGTGGGCTCGGGATTCTGGTCGATTAACGTCGACTCGATGTTTTTCTCCGTGGTCCTCGGCGTACTCTTTCTGGCTATCTTCCACAAGGTTGCCAGGACCGCGACCAGTGGCGTACCGGGTAAACTTCAAACGGCGGTCGAACTGGTTGTGGGATTTGTCGATGGCAGCGTTCGCGACATGTTCCACGGGAAGAGCAAACTTATCGCACCATTGGCGTTGACCGTTTTCGTCTGGGTCTTCCTGATGAACCTGATGGATCTGCTGCCTATCGATTTGCTACCGCAAATCTGGGCGCATATCTATAGCGCTCTCGGTCATGACCCTGCCCATGCTTATCTGCGTGTGGTACCTTCCGCTGACGTAAACGTTACGCTGTCCATGGCGCTTGGCGTATTCATTCTGATTCTGTTCTACAGCATCAAGATGAAAGGTGTGGGCGGTTTCGTTAAAGAACTGACCATGCAGCCGTTCAATCACCCTGTGTTTATTCCCGTCAACCTGATTCTTGAAGGGGTGAGCCTGCTGTCCAAACCGGTATCTCTTGGTTTGCGACTGTTTGGAAACATGTATGCGGGTGAGTTGATTTTCATCCTTATTGCAGGCTTGTTGCCGTGGTGGTCACAGTGGATTCTGAATGTGCCTTGGGCCATTTTCCACATTCTGATTATCACGCTGCAGGCTTTTATCTTTATGGTTCTGACAGTTGTTTATCTTTCGATGGCATCTGAAGAGCATTAATTTTTCACAACACTACAACGTTTTAACTGAAACAAACTGGAGACTGTCATGGAAAACCTGAGTATGGATCTGCTGTACATGGCTGCCGCTGTGATGATGGGCCTGGCGGCAATCGGTGCTGCAATCGGTATCGGCATTCTGGGTGGTAAGTTCTTGGAAGGTGCTGCCCGCCAGCCTGACCTGATCCCTCTGCTGCGTACACAGTTCTTTATCGTTATGGGTCTGGTGGATGCTATCCCGATGATCGCGGTAGGTCTGGGTCTGTACGTGATGTTTGCGGTGGCCTAAGCAGGCGTGAGCTTGCCAGGTTAAAGACATCGACTCATTTAACTCATGAAAGAGGCATTGTGCTGTGAATCTTAACGCAACAATCCTCGGCCAGGCCATTGCGTTCGTCCTGTTTGTCTGGTTCTGCATGAAGTATGTATGGCCGCCGATTATGGCAGCCATCGAAAAGCGTCAGAAAGAAATTGCTGACGGTCTTGCTTCTGCTGAACGTGCCAAAAAAGATCTGAACTTAGCGCAGGCCAATGCGACCGACCAACTGAAGAAAGCCAAAGCGGAAGCTCAGGTGATCATCGAGCAGGCAAACAAACAGCGTGCTTTGATTCTGGACGAAGCTAAAGTGGAAGCGGAAGCGGAACGCAACAAAATCGTGGCGCAGGCGCAGGCTGAAATCGAAGCCGAACGCAAACGTGCCCGTGAAGAGTTGCGTAAGCAGGTTGCCATTCTGGCTATTGCCGGTGCCGAGAAAATTATTGAACGTTCCGTGGATGAAGCTGCTAACAGCGACATCGTTGATAAACTGGTCGCTGAACTGTAAGGAGGGAGGGGCTGATGTCTGAATTTGTCACGGTAGCTCGCCCCTACGCCAAAGCAGCTTTTGACTTTGCCGTTGAACACCAGGCGCTTGATCGCTGGCAGCAGATGCTGGCGTTCACTGCCGAAGTTGCGCGTAATGAACATATTGCCGGCATGCTGGCCGGAGCTATCGCTCCCCAGACCATGGCGCAGACATTCATTACCGTGTGTGGTGAACAACTGGATGAAGCGGGCCAGAACCTGATCCGGGTGATGGCTGAAAACGGACGTTTGCCGGTGCTGCCTGAAGTACTGGAACAGTTTGTTCAATTGCGTGCGGAGCTGGAATCGACCGTGGATGTCGAGGTCATTTCCGCCGCCACGTTGAGCGAGCAGCAGTTATCAGGGATAACCGCTGCAATGGAACAACGTCTGTCACGTAAAGTGAAGCTGAATTGCAAAATTGATAAGTCTGTTATGGCCGGCGTGGTAATTCGCGCAGGCGATATGGTGATAGACGGCAGTATTCGCGGTCGTCTGGAACGTCTGGCAGACGTCTTGCAGTCTTAAGGGGACTGGAGCATGCAACTGAATTCCACCGAAATCAGTGAACTGATCAAGCAGCGGATTGCTCAGTTCAACGTTGTGAGCGAAGCTCATAACGAAGGTACGATTGTTTCCGTTAGTGACGGGATCATTCGCGTACACGGTCTGGCCGATGTAATGCAGGGTGAAATGATTTCCCTGCCGGGCAACCGTTACGCGATCGCACTGAACCTGGAGCGCGACTCCGTTGGTGCGGTAGTTATGGGTCCGTACGCGGATCTGGCTGAAGGCATGAAGGTTAAATGCACCGGCCGTATTCTGGAAGTGCCGGTTGGCCGTGGCCTGTTAGGCCGTGTGGTCAACACGCTGGGTGCACCCATCGACGGTAAAGGCCCGCTGGAACATGATGGCTTCTCTGCTGTAGAGACTATTGCACCGGGTGTTATCGATCGTCAGTCCGTTGATCAGCCGGTTCAGACCGGTTACAAGTCCGTGGACGCCATGATTCCAATCGGTCGTGGTCAGCGTGAGCTTGTCATCGGTGACCGTCAGACCGGTAAAACCGCGCTGGCGATTGATGCCATCATCAACCAGCGTGATTCCGGCATCAAATGTATTTATGTCGCTATCGGCCAGAAAGCGTCCACCATTGCTAACGTGGTGCGTAAACTGGAAGAGCACGGCGCATTGGCCAACACTATCGTTGTGGTGGCAACTGCGTCTGAATCCGCTGCGTTGCAATACCTGGCACCGTATGCCGGTTGCGCCATGGGCGAATACTTCCGTGACCGCGGTGAAGATGCGCTGATTATTTATGATGACCTGTCTAAACAGGCTGTCGCTTATCGTCAGATTTCCCTGCTGCTTCGTCGTCCGCCAGGTCGTGAAGCTTATCCAGGTGACGTATTCTACCTGCACTCCCGTCTGCTGGAGCGTGCTGCGCGTGTTAACGCCGAGTACGTGGAAGCCTTCACTAAAGGTGAAGTGAAAGGACAAACCGGTTCTTTGACTGCTCTGCCGATCATCGAAACGCAGGCTGGCGACGTGTCCGCGTTCGTTCCGACCAACGTTATCTCGATTACCGATGGTCAGATCTTCCTGGAATCCAACCTGTTCAACTCCGGTATTCGTCCGGCGGTTAACCCAGGGATTTCCGTATCCCGTGTGGGTGGCGCTGCACAGACCAAGATCATGAAGAAACTGTCCGGTGGTATTCGTACCGCGCTGGCACAGTACCGCGAACTGGCTGCGTTCTCCCAGTTTGCCTCCGATCTGGACGATGCAACCCGTAAACAGCTGAGCCACGGTCAGAAAGTGACCGAGCTGCTGAAACAGAAACAGTATGCGCCGATGTCTGTTGCGCAGCAGTCTCTGGTGCTGTTCGCGGCGGAACGCGGTTATCTGGAAGACGTTGAACTGGCGAAAGTTGGCAGCTTCGAAGCCGCACTGTTGGCTTACGCCAGCCGTGAGCACGGCGAGCTTCTGCAGCAGATCGACCAGACTGGTGCTTATAACGATGAGATCGAGGGTAAATTCAAAGGCATCCTCGATACCTTTAAGGCAACCCAGTCCTGGTAACGCCCCGTGGCCTGCCTTAACGGCAGGCCGCTAGGCATTGAGGAGAAGCTAAGATGGCCGGCGCAAAAGAGATACGTAGTAAGATCGGAAGCGTCCAGAACACGCAGAAGATCACCAAAGCGATGGAAATGGTCGCCGCTTCCAAAATGCGTAAATCGCAGGATCGTATGGCGGCCAGCCGTCCTTATGCGGAAACCATACGCAAAGTGATTGGTCACCTTGCGTTAGGGAATCTGGAATATAAACACCCGTACCTGGAAGAGCGTGACGTTAAACGCGTCGGGTATCTGGTGGTGTCTACCGACCGTGGCCTGTGCGGCGGCCTGAACATTAACCTGTTCAAGAAGCTGCTGGGTGATATGAAAGCCTGGAACGAAAAAGGCGCCGAGATTGATTTGGCGATGATTGGTTCCAAAGGGGTTTCTTTCTTCGGTTCTGTAGGCGCAAACATTGTTGCTCAGGTTACCGGCATGGGGGATAACCCTTCGTTGTCCGAACTGATCGGGCCGGTGAAAGTCATGCTGCAGGCCTACGACGAAGGTCGTCTGGACAAACTGTACGTGGTGAGCAACAAGTTCATCAATACCATGTCTCAGGTTCCACAAGTTGTTCAGCTGCTGCCATTGCCCCCGGCAGAAGAAGGCGAGCTGACGAAGAAATCCTGGGATTACCTGTATGAACCCGATCCTAAGTCGCTACTGGATACCCTGTTGCGCCGCTATGTGGAGTCTCAGGTTTATCAGGGCGTCGTAGAAAACCTGGCCAGTGAACAGGCCGCGCGAATGGTAGCGATGAAAGCCGCAACAGATAACGGCGGCAACCTGATCAAAGAGCTGCAGTTGGTTTACAACAAGGCTCGTCAGGCAAGCATCACTCAGGAACTCACCGAAATCGTATCGGGAGCCTCCGCGGTTTAAATCAGGTTTTACGAATTACGTATTGTCGAATTACGTAGAGGATTCAAGATGGCTACTGGAAAGATTATCCAGGTAATCGGCGCCGTGGTGGACGTCGAGTTCCCTCAGGAAGCCGTACCGAATGTGTACGATGCGATTGAGGTAGAGAACGGGGCTGAGAAACTGGTGCTGGAAGTGCAGCAGCAGTTAGGTGGCGGCCTGGTTCGTTGTATTGCAATGGGTTCTTCCGACGGCCTGCGCCGTGGTTTGAAAGTCACTAACCTGGCGCACCCGATCGAAGTACCGGTTGGTAAAGCGACGCTGGGTCGTATCATGAACGTACTGGGTGAGCCGGTCGACATGAAAGGACCGATCGGCGAAGAAGAGCGCTGGGCTATTCACCGTGCAGCCCCGACGTACGAAGAACTGTCCAACTCCCAGGAACTGCTGGAAACCGGTATCAAGGTTATCGACCTGATTTGTCCGTTTGCTAAAGGCGGTAAAGTCGGTCTGTTCGGTGGTGCGGGTGTAGGTAAAACCGTAAACATGATGGAGCTGATTCGTAATATCGCGATCGAGCACTCCGGTTACTCAGTGTTTGCGGGCGTGGGTGAACGTACCCGTGAAGGTAACGACTTCTACCACGAAATGACCGACTCCAACGTTATCGACAAAGTATCGCTGGTGTATGGTCAGATGAACGAGCCGCCGGGTAGCCGTCTGCGTGTGGCGCTGACCGGTCTGACCATGGCGGAAAAATTCCGTGACGAAGGTCGTGACGTTCTGCTGTTCGTGGATAACATCTACCGTTATACCCTGGCGGGGACGGAAGTATCCGCACTGTTGGGCCGTATGCCTTCTGCTGTAGGCTATCAGCCGACACTGGCAGAAGAAATGGGTGTGTTGCAGGAGCGTATTACCTCCACCAAGACCGGTTCTATCACGTCTATCCAGGCCGTTTACGTGCCAGCGGATGACTTGACTGACCCGTCACCGGCAACCACCTTTGCGCACCTGGACTCGACAGTAACACTGAGCCGCCAGATCGCCTCTCTGGGTATCTACCCGGCCGTTGACCCGCTGGATTCCACCAGCCGTCAGCTGGATCCGCTGATCGTGGGTCAGGAGCACTACGATGTGGCGCGCGGCGTGCAGTCTATTCTGCAGCGTTATCAGGAACTGAAGGATATCATCGCGATTCTGGGTATGGACGAGCTGTCTGAAGAAGACAAGCTGGTGGTATCCCGTGCACGTAAGATCCAGCGCTTCCTGTCTCAGCCGTTCTTCGTAGCTGAAGTATTTACCGGTTCTCCGGGTAAATACGTGTCGCTGAAAGACACCATCCGTGGCTTCAAAGGCATTATGGAAGGCGAATACGACCACCTGCCGGAACAGGCGTTCTACATGGTTGGTTCCATTGATGAAGTAGTGGAAAAAGCCAAGAAACTGTAACGCCTTGATAGGAGGGTGATATGGCTGCTATGACTTACCATCTGGATGTCGTTAGTGCGGAACAGGCAATGTTTTCCGGTCTGGTGCAGAAAATCCAGGTGACCGGTAGCGAAGGCGAACTGGGAATTTATCCTGGCCACGCCCCCCTGCTCACGGCCATTAAGCCTGGTATGGTGCGCATTGTTAAACAGCACGGCGAAGAAGAGTATATCTACCTGTCCGGCGGTATCCTTGAGGTACAACCGAATATGGTGACCGTGCTGTCCGATACCGCCATTCGTGGGCAGGATCTTGATGAAGCGCGTGCGCTGGAAGCGAAGCGCAGAGCCGAAGAGCATATCCGCAATTCACACGGTGATGTGGATTATGCTCAAGCCTCTGCCGATTTGGCAAAAGCCATTGCCAAACTGCGCGTCATTGAGCTGACCAAAAAAGCGATGTAACAGATGCTGATGTAACTATCATGCAGATGTAAAAAAGCCAGCTGATTCAAGCTGGCTTTTTTTATGGCTGGGAGCAGAGAGACGGCTGTTGAAAGACTCCGTCTCTTTGTTTTTATCGGTTGCGGCAATTATTTCTTTTTCAGGAAATCACCCAACTGCAGATTGCCTTTTTCATCACGGCTAAATACCGCAGGGATCGCGACGGATTTATAATTGGCCGTTGTGATCTCTTTCCCCTCGCTGTTGAGCGAACGGTTATTTTTGATGAAGTAATTGCTGGCATCTACTCTGCCGACGACAGCGTCATCATATTTGCCAGGGTGAGTGCGCAGTGAAATATTGTTTTTGAAAATGCCTTGTTTTTCCGGGCCATAGTAAGGACTTGGCCGGAAGATAAAGTTAAAGCGCACGTTATCCAGCGCGATATTGTTGGTGACCTGCAGTGCGCCGGGGTTGAAGTTGTCGCTAAACCCGTCCATGTGGTTACCGATAGCAATGCTATTTTTCACCTGATGTGCGACAGGCTGGCCTTCACCACCCAGCTTGAAGCCATTGCTGGTGTTGTTGAGCGAGATGGAATTCTCGATCAACACCGCGCCATTCGGGCCATCCTCAATTTTGTTAAACAGGTCGAAGCCGTCATCAACGTTGTCATGGGAGAAGGCACCGCGAATGACGTTACCCTCGCCAACCCGCATTTTTATTGCGAAACCATCGGCGTCTTTTTTACTCGGGTCCTGATTACTGTGGGATTCTGAATTCAGGATCAGGTTATAACTAGCCCATAACGGACGACCTACGTTATCGCTGGACGAAACCTGAATACCGGTATTATCGCAGTGGTGTGCCAGTACCCGTTCAATCTGATTGTGGCTACCTTCAATGCGGAAACTCTTTTCTGTGATTTCGACCCCTTTGACTTTCCAATAGCTGGCGTTGAGTTGCAGGCCGTGGAAAACCACTTTTTTGTCTGCTGGCATCAGCGTTTTAATGCCTCTGGCGTTACCGCTGGCACTGACCGGGATAACGGTCGCGCTGTAATCGCCATCCATCAGCCATACTGTGCCACCAGCAGGTAACGCAGTAATGGCTGTTTTAATATCCAATGGTGCGTTCTTGCTACCATTGTTGCCCGCTTTACCTTCCGGTGAGACATACAGGTTTTTGGCGTCGGCCAGCGTAATTTTTTCTACACTGAACGAGGTGTCTTTCGCGGTTCTGTCTTCACCTTCGTCAGGAATATAGACCAGTTTGAAATCAGATTTTGGCTGCGTCAGCCTGGTCGTCAGAGAGAAGTAATCCCCGGCTCGAGCATGTTGTGGTTTACCCAACGATTTGCCGTTTTGAAATACTTCTATCGTTCCGTTGTAATTCACCCGCGCCTGTACCGGATAGGTATCACTGGTAGCAAGTGACGAGGAGGCAACCTGCAACAACGGCGCCGTGGTTTCCGCTTTGAATGGTGCGGAAGGTATCGTGTTGGCTGGACTGGTGGTCAGACTGGCGTTACTGATGGTTATTTTCGCATTACGTGAGGCGAAGAATCCCACGTAGTAGTGGTTCTTATCTTGCTGGGTAACGAGATCCGCCCCTTTTATGGTTTTACTGACCCACTGGTCGCTGCCCTTAGGCGCATAAGAGGTGATGAAGCCATCGTTGGTGCGTTCCAGTTTCAGGCGAAATGTCGGGGTTTGCTCCAGATTAATTTTCTCCTGATAGCTGGTGCGGGTAATTTCTGCGTTGGTATTACCCCAGGGTTGCGTTACGCCATCGCGGCTAATGAGCTGCATTTTTACATCGGTTTTCGATTTTTTGTCCTGCGTCATAATGGCGTTCATCACCATGTTTGATGCCGCGGGAAACTCTTCATACCCTTCTTTCAACGGCTCCTGCCGGGGAACGCCAAGGATATCGCGAACTAACAGACCGGCCCCTTCCTGGGCATTGGGTTTGGCGTCGTTTTCCGGACCGAACTGATCGACGGTGACGTCAGATTGCAATGTGAAATTCACATTGGCAGGCAATTGCGTATAGAAAAAGGTCAGGCCGTCATGGGTGTTGGCGATTTTTCCTCCCCGACTTTCGATAGTAACCGGAGAAGCCAGACTGGCTTTATCATTAACGGTCAGCTTTTTACCGTTGATGGTAACGTCATTGACACCTACTTTTCCCGGCACTACGTTGGTGGCGAAGTTCACATCGGTAGACTGACCAAACGCGATGCTGTGCCACACTGGTGCGGCATCCTGAGTGGTGGCAAAGGCGGTGTGGGAACCCAGAAGCAAAAGCGAATTAAGGGCGACAGAGAGTAGCCCCGAAGTAGCGTATTTCATATTTTCCCCATCATTATTTGTTTTGAGTAACGCATTATCTCAAAAAATGAAACGCTGTTTCTTTTGTTGCTTCACAAACCGAACGATGAAATTCACTTAATGAAACACTTGGTTTCATTTTGTCGTATATGTCCCGGTTCGATGAAACGATCGCTCGTTGTTATGCCATGTACAGACTCTTGTTATTGCAGGAGACATTGAGGGGGGGACGTTTTGCATTACCTAAATCCTGCCGGGTTGGGTAAACTCACGTTAATACGTTTTTTCAGCCTGGAGTAGGTGTGGTGACGTATTTTTCGCTGAAAAATATGTAGTAATCCGGGGTAATAACGGGTTTACTTTCGTTCGTCCGTACTCAATTGGACACCATTCAGTTTTTAGTCAGGATGCCTATGTCAAACAGTGCAATGAGCGTGGTTATCCTTGCCGCCGGCAAGGGAACCCGCATGTATTCCGATCTTCCCAAAGTGCTTCACCCTCTGGCGGGTAAACCGATTGTTCAGCATGTGATCGATGCGGCGAAAGGTGTCGGTGCCCGGTGTATTCATCTGGTGTACGGACACGGTGCGGACCTGATTCGCGAAACGCTGACGGAAACATCGTTGAATTGGGTATTGCAAGCCGAGCAGTTGGGAACGGGCCATGCGGTGCAGCAAGCGGCCGATGGGTTTGACGATAACGAAGACATTCTGATTCTGTACGGCGATGTGCCGCTGATCTCTCCTGCCACGTTGCAGCGCCTGGCCGCCGCCAAACCGCAAGGCGGGATTGGCTTGCTGACCGTCAATCTGGCTGACCCTACCGGTTATGGCCGTATTGTGCGCGAGAACGGCGACGTGGTGGGGATCGTGGAACACAAAGATGCCACCGAGCAGCAGCGTACCATTACGGAAATCAACACCGGTATTTTGGTGGCCGGCGGTCGTGATTTGAAGCGTTGGTTAAGCCAGCTCAATAATCACAATGTACAGGGTGAATATTATCTTACCGATATCATCGCCATGGCGTCACAAGAAGGCCAGCGGGTAGTGGCGGTACAACCGTCGCGTCTGAGTGAGGTGGAAGGCATCAATAACCGTCTGCAACTGGCAACGCTGGAGCGCACTTACCAGCGCGAACAGGCGGAGCAGCTGCTGCTGGCGGGGGTCATGTTGCTGGATCCGGCTCGTTTTGATTTACGTGGCGAACTGGTGCACGGGCGTGATGTGACTATCGATACCAACGTCATTCTGGAAGGCCGGGTGACGCTGGGTAATCGGGTTAAAATTGGTACGGGCTGTGTGATTAAAAACAGTGAGATCGGCGATGATTGCGAACTCAGCCCGTACACCGTGGTGGAAAATGCGGTGTTGCAAGCGCGCTGTACTGTTGGGCCGTTCGCCCGCCTGCGACCCGGTGCTGTGCTGGAAGAAGAAGCGCACGTCGGTAATTTCGTCGAATTGAAAAAAGCGCGTCTTGGTAAAGGGTCGAAGGCCGGTCACCTGACGTATCTCGGCGATGCGGACATTGGCTCTGGCGTGAATATTGGCGCGGGTGTGATTACCTGTAATTACGATGGCGCGAATAAGCACCAGACGGTGATTGGTGATGATGTGTTTGTCGGCTCGGATAGTCAGTTGATAGCGCCTGTTAAGGTGGCTAACGGCGCGACTATTGGGGCTGGGACTACTGTCACCCGTGAGGTGGGGGAAAATGAGCTGGCCATTAGCCGTGTGAAGCAAACCCATATCAGCGGTTGGATACGCCCGGTAAAGAAAAAATAATCGTCTTACTCCCTCGGATTCGGTTTTCTGCGCAGTCGCATGAAGGCGTACCGATCCGAGGGAGAACACGTCTTGGTATAAGACGGTTTTGCCCTGTGTTCCTGGTGGGAATTCAGGGCAAAACATAAAAATCCCCACTCTCTACAAGGCTCGGGGAATCCGGAAAAAACCGGAACAATCAGGTCTAAAGACATCGTGGTGACACAATATGTCACGTTTACAGGAATACAACCGATGTGTGGAATTGTAGGCGCTGTTGCGCAACGAGATATTGCTGAGATCCTGCTGGAGGGGCTACGCCGCCTCGAGTACCGTGGTTACGACTCTGCCGGTCTGGCGGTGGTGAATAGTGAAGGGTCTGTGTCCCGCCTGCGCCGTCTGGGTAAAGTGCAGGTGCTGGCTCAGGCGGCGGAAGAGCATCCGCTGTTGGGCGGAACCGGTATCGCCCACACCCGTTGGGCGACCCACGGTGAACCGTCTGAGCAGAACGCTCACCCGCATGTGTCTGGCGACATTATTGTGGTGCACAACGGTATCATTGAAAATCATGAGCCGCTGCGCGAGTTACTGGTATCCCGTGGTTATCATTTTGTTTCCGAAACAGATACGGAAGTGGTGGCACATCTGGTGCACTGGGAACAGCAGCAGAACGGTGGTTCGTTGCTGGATATCGTACAGCGCGTGATCCCACAACTGCGCGGCGCGTATGGCATGGTCCTGATGGATAGCCGTGACCCCAGCGTACTGGTTGCTGCACGCTCTGGTAGCCCGTTGGTGATTGGCCGTGGTGTCGGTGAAAACTTTATCGCTTCCGATCAGCTGGCATTGCTGCCGGTAACCCGTCGCTTTATCTTCCTGGAAGAGGGTGACATCGCCGAAGTCACGCGTCGTACCGTGCGCATCGTTAACCGCCAGGGGCAGGACGTTCAGCGCGAAGAAATTGAATCAAAGGTACAGTACGATGCTGGCGACAAAGGCGCGTACCGTCACTACATGCAAAAAGAGATCTACGAACAGCCGATGGCGATTAAAAACACCCTGGAAGGGCGTTTTAGTCACGGCGAGATCAACCTGTCCGAATTAGGCCCGCAAGCGGATGCGCTGCTGGCACAGGTTCAGCATATTCAGATTATTGCCTGCGGTACGTCCTATAACTCCGGTATGGTGTCGCGCTACTGGTTTGAGTCGCTGGCGGGGATTCCGTGTGATGTGGAAATCGCTTCAGAATTCCGTTATCGCAAACCGGCAGTCCGCCCCAATAGCCTGATGATTACCCTGTCCCAGTCCGGTGAAACCGCCGATACGCTGGCGGCATTGCGTTTGTCGAAAGAACTGGGGTATCTGGGGTCGCTGGCGATTTGTAACGTAGCGGGTTCGTCGCTGGTGCGTGAATCGGATCTGGCGCTGATGACCCGTGCTGGTACCGAAATTGGCGTGGCATCCACCAAGGCATTCACAACACAATTGACGGTGTTGCTGATGCTGGTGGCGCGCATCGGTCGCCTGCGTGGTATGGAAGCCCGTATCGAGCAGGATATTGTGCATGCGTTGCAGGCATTACCGGCACGTATCGAACAGATGCTGTCGCAAGACAAGCTGATCGAGTCGCTGGCGGAAGGTTTCTCCGATAAACATCACGCATTGTTCCTGGGCCGTGGCGACCAGTACCCGATTGCGATGGAAGGGGCGCTCAAACTCAAGGAGATTTCCTACATCCATGCGGAAGCTTATGCAGCAGGTGAGCTGAAACACGGGCCGCTGGCATTGATCGATGCCGATATGCCAGTCGTCGTGGTCGCACCCAACAACGATCTGTTGGAAAAACTGAAATCCAACATCGAGGAAGTGCGTGCACGTGGCGGCGAACTTTACGTGTTTGCTGATGAACAGGCTGGGTTCACCTCTGATAGCGACATGATGAAGATCATCCAGTTGCCGCATGTAGAAGAAGTGATTGCACCGATCTTCTACACCGTGCCGCTGCAACTGCTGTCTTATCATGTCGCCTTAATTAAAGGCACCGACGTAGACCAGCCGCGCAACCTGGCGAAATCGGTGACGGTGGAGTGACCATAGCGTCAGTTTTTCCCCGTATCTGAGCTTTTTTTCACGCTGACTTGATGACGGAAGCCGTCATTTTCAGGATGTGAAACCAACAAAAGGTGGTCTGGTAACAGGCCACCTTTTCTCATTTTTGGAAGCTTATTTTTGAGACATTAATCAGTTAGTTTTCTGATAAATTTTGTCAATTTGTGCCTGTTTTGTGTAAGATAGCTTCAATGATGCGCACCTTTTAGGTCGTATCGGAAGCTGATCCTTGAGCTTTTCAGGCAGCGTAATTGTTGATTTTATTGACAGGGACTCTATGAAAAAGCAGCATTTTTTAGCAAGTATGGTTTGTGTTCTGGCATTAGCGGGCTGTGCGCGTACTGCGCAGGTGATGAATACCACGACGCCAATTGCCGGGAATTACACGTCTGATCAGGTAAGAGTGGCTATTTTGCAGGCTGGCTTGCAGCGCAAATGGGTGATGACACCGGTTGCTCCTGGCGTCATTAACGGTCGCATTGATGATCGCGGTCATTCGGCGGATATTCGCATTAATTACACGCCGACCAGCTATACGATTAATTATGTTAACAGCTATAACCTGAAAGCTGACGACGGGAAAATTCATAAAACGTATAACCGTTGGGTAAATAATCTGGACCACGAAATTCAATTAAAACTGGCTTCCCAGCAAATCAAATAATTATAAGAGCCGAATGCCTTTGATTATTCGGCTCTGATTTTTTCTACATTAGAATTTATTTTTCTCAGGGAATTCATCGTGTTTCACGGATATGATCAGGATAATGCCAGTGCGCTGGAGGCAATAACAGAAGCGCAACGCATCGCATTTGCTCCTATTTTGTTTCAGGCGGCGGTTAATCTTCGGGATCACGGTATTTTAGGATTTCTGGATGAGTGCGGCAATAAAGGTGCGGAGCTTGATGATATTGTTGCCGTGACGGATTTAGACCGTTACGCGGTAGAAATTCTGTTAGATGCCGGTCTAAGCGGGCGGATGCTGGTTAAGAAAGACGCTCGCTATTTTATTGCCAAAACTGGTCATTATCTTATCCACGACAGAATGACACGCATCAACATGGATTTTACGCAGGACGTCTGCTATCAGGCCATGTTTCATCTTGATGAATCTCTAAGGCAGAAAAAACCGGTTGGTTTACAGGTTTTTGGCCACTGGTCGACAATTTATCCAGCGCTGAGTCAATTGCCTCAAAAAGTGAAAGAAAGCTGGTTTGCCTTTGACCATTTTTATTCCGATGCCGCATTTACTGCGGTATTACCCCATGTATTTCAGCACAAGCCCGCACAGCTTTATGACGTTGGTGGAAATACGGGGAAATGGGCAATGTGTTGCCACGATTACGATCAGGATGTGCGCATTACTATCCTGGATCTACCTGAGCAAATTGCCTTATCCACCCGTTCTGTTGAGCTGGCGGGGAAAGCGGACAGAATTTCCGGCCTTGCCGTTGATATGCTTTCTGATGACCCGCTGCCCTCAGACGCGGATATCTGGTGGATGAGCCAGTTTCTGGATTGCTTCAGTGAGGAGCAGATCGTTCAGATTCTGACGCGAATCGTGCGGGCGATGAAGGCTGATGCTCGAATTTGTATCCTGGAAATATTTTGGGATCGTCAGCCGTGGGAAGCGGGAGCATTCAGTCTGAATATGGCGTCGCTGTATTTTACCTGCCTGGCTAATGGCTATAGTCGGTTTTATGCGGCGAGCCGTTTTTTGCCGTTATTACAGGAAGCGGGGCTTGATATCGAACAGCAGGTTGATGGATTGGGTATTGGTCATACCTTGCTGGTTTGTAAGAAAAAATAAGGCGTTATGTGGTAGTTAGCAGAGTGCATGGAATAGTCCGCGTGTTTTAACACAATGATTCGGAATACACGGGTATGAGATTGGCTTTTACACTCCTCGACTGGCAAGCCAGCGCACCAGGGTTTGGCGAGCTGTCGGCATGGCGACAATGGGCCGCACAACCTGCGCTGATTGACGCCACTCAGCCGTTGGCGAAATGCGATCAGTTACCGATGATGACGGCGCGTCGGCTTAACAGCGGCAGTCGGATGGCGGTCAACAACGGGCTGGCATTGCTGCGGCGTCAGAGTGACATTGAGGCGATTGTCTTTACCAGTCGTCACGGTGAACTGGAACGTAACCTGCGTATTTTGCTGGCGTTATCCCGGCAGGAAAGCCTTTCCCCTACGGATTTTGCCATGTCGGTTCATAATGCGGCCGTGGGTAGCCTGACCATTGCGGCCCAGATGCCGCTGGTATCAACATCGGTTTCTGCGGGGATGGACTCTTTCCAGCAAGGGCTGGTGGAAGTGGCGGCCTTGCAGTCGGCAGGGTATTCCCGTGTGTTGCTGGTGGATTTTGATGGTGTTATCCCCGAGTTTTACCACGCTCAGGTTTCCAGTCGGATGCCGCGCTATCCCTATGCCGTTGCGGTGTTGCTGGCACCCGGCGCTGATCTGACGTGTGACGCCCAGCCGAGATCTGACGTCGCTTCGGAGTCTGAATTACCACAAAGTTTGCAATTCCTGCACGGTTTGTTGTCGGACATGCCCGCATTTTCGGTGGATGGCGAACGCCACCATTGGCAATGGACGGTAGCGCATCATGTCTGAGTCTTCGTTGTCCATGAATCGTTCATCGCGCCTGAACTGGTGCTGGCGGCTGGTGATGACCGGGTGTTGCTTTGGGTTATTTAGCCTGGGCGGTTTGCTGTTGTCGACGGTCTGGTTCAATGTGCTGCTGCTGATTCAGCGTGATGAAGCCAAACGCCGGACATGGGCGCGTCACAGTATTGCCTTTAGTTTCCGTTGCTTCCTGCGTAGTGCGCGTGCGCTCGGTGTGCTGGATTATCACATTGACGATATTGAAACACTACGCCGTGATCGCGGCTGTCTGGTGGTGGCCAACCACCCGACGTTGATTGACTACGTCCTGCTGGCTTCTGTGATGCCGGATGTTGATTGCCTGGTGAAAGCGGAATTACGCCAGAACATTTTTTTCCGCGGTGTTATCCGGGCGGCGGATTATCTGGTTAACAGCCAGTCCGAGACATTATTGCCCCATTGTCAGCAGCGGATTAACCGGGGAGATGTGATCATGATTTTCCCCGAGGGAACCCGTACCCGTTATCAGCAGCCCGTCGTATTGCAACGTGGTGCTGCCAATATCGCTGTTCGTTGCGGCTGCGATTTACGGATTGTGCACATTCTCTGTAGCCAACAGACATTGGGAAAACAGAGCCGCTGGTATCACATCCCGCCGGAAAAACCCTGTTTCACCATTCGGGTGCGCGAGCGCATCAGTAGTCAGACTTTTATTACCGGGGAAGACGAGCTGCCGCTGGCGGCACGCCGTCTGAATCGTTTTTTGCAGCAGTCTCTAACGCTTTAATAAGCAAAATAAATCATAAAACAGGTATGAGTTATGGAAGATCTTTTCCTTGAAATCAAACAGATGATTATCGATGCCCTGAACCTTGAAGAAGTCAGCGTCGATGAAATTGAAACCGAAGCGCCTTTGTTTGGTGAAGGGCTGGGTCTGGATTCGATCGATGCACTTGAGCTCGGTCTGGCAGTGAAAAACCGCTATGGCGTAGTGCTTTCAGCCGAAAGCGAAGAAATGCGACAGCACTTCTTTTCCGTCGCGACGCTGGCGTCATTCATTATGTCTCAGCGTCAGGCTGGCGCCTGATTGAAAAATGGTGGGTTGATCATGGATAAAAATGAAATTTATAACGAAATCAAAACGCTGCTGGTAAAGCTGTTTGAGCTCGACGAAGACGACATCACGCTGGAATCACGGCTGTATGAAGACCTGGAATTAGACAGCATTGATGCCGTGGATATGGTGGTACACCTGCAAAAACGGATTGGTCGTAAGATTTCACCAGAAACCTTTAAATCGGTTCGTACCGTGCAGGATGTTGTCAACGCTATCGAACAACTGATGGGTCATGAAGACAAGTGAGACCAGAGGACGCCTGTTATATCGCGTAACCGGCGTATTGGTCAGTGTGATGACGCTGGGCTGGCCATTTTTGGTGTGGTTCAGTATTACGCATCCCGATCATCGTTGGTTATTACCGCTGCTGGCGCTGGTTTTTCTGGCTCGCTTGTTGATGTTAAAGAGCAGCCAGGGGTTATACCGCCAAACCGGGCTGTTACTGGCAGCGGCAGGCGCGGCGTTGTGTCTTGCCAGCCTGTGGTTGCGTGACCGGCAATGGTTGATGTGGTATCCGGTGGCGGTGAACGTTGTCATGCTGACGCTGTTTTTCAGCTCGTTATTTAGCCGCATGCCGTTTATTGAGCGTATTGCCCGTTTACGGGAGCCGGAGCTGCCTGCCCGAGCCATTGCTTATACCCGGCGTGTGACACAAGTCTGGTGCCTGTTTTTTGTTTGCAACGGCACGATAGCGTTACTGACCTGTCTGTCGGGAAACATGGTGTGGTGGACCGCCTGGAACGGCATGATCAGCTATCTGTTGATAGGGTTATTAATGGGTGGCGAATGGCTGGTACGTCAGCGGTTGAGGAAGTCTGTTTGAACGCGATGGCCGACAAACAGGACGATGAAAGAAAATAGTGTGACGGAATGAATAATGTGACAACCCGGTCACTGAGTGACTGGTTAATCAGCGACGACATGTCTATCACGTCTATCGCGCGCATTGTTGCGACAAACGGTAAGCGGAACTTTACGCTGACGATGATGCGTCGGCAGGTGGTATCGCTGTGTCGGCAACTGATGTCATGCGATGAATCACGCTGGGCGTTATGTTTTGAAGACAGCTACCTGTTCACGGTGGCGCTACTGGCCGCGCTGCATGCGGGGAAAACGCCGGTCATTTACGGCCATTGCCGGGAGTCGGTACTGCGTGAACAGTGTGATGAGTTTGACGGGTTACTGACAGACTGTCGTATGTCGCTGTCCTGCCATTGCTTTTATCTTTCAACCGATGATGTGTTGCATGATGATGCCTGTCACCGTAATGACTGCCACCATGACATTATACTGCCGCCCATTTCTGACGACGCCTGCCTGATATTGTTTACTTCCGGCTCCACCGGGAAACCCCGTCAGATACATAAACCGATACGCTGTATGGATGAAGAAGCGCGCTGGCTGGCCCGGTTATGGGGTGAGCGTTTGCGTGATTGCCATATCATGGCGTCGGTGACCCACCAGCATATGTACGGGCTGACATTCCGTATCTGGTTGCCGATGTCGCTGGGGCTGAGTTTTGATAGCCGTCAGGTACTGTATAGCGAGCAACTGTCGGCACACTCATCTGAGCGGCGTTACGCTTTTATCAGCAGTCCGGCGTTTTTGCGCCGCATTGACCATTCCCTTCAGGCGCCTCACTGCGAATTGATTGTGTCGGCCGGTGGTGTTCTGCCGTGGCCGTGTGCGCAATCTGCACAGCAGTGGCTGGGAAACGCGGTGGATGAAATTTACGGCAGTACGGAAACGGGGGTCGTGGGCTGGCGTTCCCGGCAAGACGAACAGAGCGTCTGGCAGCCGTTTTCTGACGTGTCGTTTAAGAAGGACAGCGACGGTAGCTGGCGGATTCATTCCGCATTGATCCCACAACCGGAAGGCGTGGTGTTGGATGATAAGCTCACGTTTGACGAGCAAGGCTGTTTCCAACTGTGCGGACGCCACGATCGTATCGTGAAGATTGAAGACAAACGTATTTCGCTCAGTGAGATTGAACGCCGACTGTTATCGCTACCAGAAATTGACGATGCGGTGGCCTTGCAGGTGACCCGGCAAGACCGAAGCGGTATTGGGGTGGTGTTGGTGCTGAAATCGCCGGCGACCTCAAGTGTATTGCCAGCGTTAAAACGCCAGTGGCGTCATGAGTTGCACAAATGGCTGGAGCCGGTAGCGATGCCGCGTTTCTGGCGTATTGTCGACGCTATCCCAGTTAACAGTCAGAGCAAACGCGCCTGGCCACAGATTCAGGAGCTGTTCCATGCGGCCGGTTGAGCTTTCACGCGTCTGCTCTGCATCACAGGCGGAATTGCTGCTGTATATTGACGCGAACCTGTTCTGGTTCGATGGTCATTTCCCACAGCAACCCTTGTTGCCGGGGGTGGCGCAGCTTGACTGGGCGCTGCATTACGGCCGGGAGATACTGGCACCTGGCTGGCGGTTTCTCTCGGTGGAAAACATCAAGTTCCAACATCCGGTTCTGCCGGGGAAAACCCTGCGTCTGACGCTGAACTGGCTGGAAGAAAAACAGCAACTGACCTTCAGCTACCACATTATAGCTACTGGGCAGGCGGCGACTGAAACCGGCCAGGCCGCCAGCAGCGGGAAAATTCGATTATGTCGATGACCCAAGCCTTTTCACCCTGCGTGGTGATCCCCTGCTATAACCATGGCGCGACGATGCGCAGCGTTCTGACGCGGCTGGCCCCATTCGGGTTACCGGTACTGATTGTCGATGATGGCAGTGATGACGCAACACAGCAGGTACTGTCCCGCCTGACGGATGAATTCGCCAATGTCAGGCTGTTTCGATTAGCACAGAACAGCGGTAAAGGCGCGGCCGTCATGCACGGATTGGCAATGGCAACGCACGCCGGTTACAGCCATGCATTGCAGGTTGACGCGGATGGTCAGCATCACATCGAAGATACGCCGCGTATGCTGGCCCAAGCGCGTGCCTGGCCAGATTGCCTGATCTCCGGGCGGCCGCTGTACGATGCGTCGGTACCACGTTCACGGCTGTACGGCCGCTATGTCACCCATGTCTGGGTCTGGATCGAAACGCTCTCGTTGTCGCTAAAAGACAGTATGTGCGGGTTCCGGGTTTACCCTATCGCGCCGACACTGGCGTTATCTGCAAAGCAGGCGATCGGTCGTCGTATGGATTTCGATACCGAAGTGATGGTGCGTCTGTACTGGAACGGCACCTTCAGCCGTTTTGTCCCGACACGGGTGGTTTACCCCGAAAACGGGATTTCCCATTTCGATGCATTGCGTGACAACCTGCGTATTTCCTGGATGCATACCCGTTTGTTTTTCGGCATGTTGCCGCGCATTCCTTCATTACTTAAACGCCGTCGTGAACCGCACTGGGCCGCTATCAATGAACGCAAAGGTATGCTCGGAATGCGTTTCATGTTGCAGGTTTACCGAGGGTTTGGCCGCCGGGCATTTACCCTGCTGCTGTGGCCGGTGATCGCATTTTACTGGTTGACTGGCGGCCCGCAGCGCAAAGCCTCGCAGGATTGGCTACGGGCGGTGCGTTTGTATGCCCGGCAACAACAGGTTAGCTTGCCGCGTCCGTTAACCAGCTATCACCATTTTCTGCGTTTTGGTCATGCCATGATCGATAAAATCGCCAGCTGGCGCGGCGATTTGCAGTGGGGGCGGGATATCGATTTTGCTCCCGGTGCGCGGGAGACTATCAATCATGGACGTGCGCGCGGACAGTTGATTCTGGCTTCTCATCTCGGCGATATCGAGGTGTGCCGTGGTCTGGCCCGTCAGGTCAGCGGTCTGGTTATCAATGCGTTGGTGTTTACCGACAATGCCCAGCGTTTTCGGCAGATTCAGGAAGCGGTCACGCCTGAAGCCGGTGTTAACCTGATTCCGGTCAGCGATATCGGTCCGGATACCGCGATGTTGTTGCAACAGAAGCTGGATGCCGGTGAGTGGGTGGCGATAGTCGGTGACCGCACGGCGGTAAATCGGCAGCGCGGTGGCGGACGTCGGGTGATTTGGAGTTCGTTTTTGGGGCGGCCTGCGCCGTTTCCACAAGGGCCGTTTGTACTGGCGGCAGCGTTGCGTTGCCCGGTACTGCTGATGTTCGCCATCCGTGAGCATGACCAATTACGTGTTTATTGCGAACCGTTCGCCGACCCTATTTTGTTGCCGCGAGCTCAGCGTCAGAGCGCTTTGCAGCACGTGGTGGATCGCTACGCCGAACGGCTGGAACACCACGCGCTAAAAGCGCCGCTGGACTGGTTTAATTTTTTTGATTTCTGGCAGTTGTCGGATGACACGCCGACTGATGGGGAAAACACATGAGTGCGTTAACGGATCTCAATCTTAGCCATGAGGTCGAGCTGGTCGTCTCTTTTCATGACTGTGACCCGATGGGCGTGGTCTGGCACGGCAATTACTTCCGCTTTTTCGAAGTGGCGCGGGAAGCGTTACTGGGGAAATTCAATTACGGCTATCGGGAAATGAAAGCGTCCGGTTTCGTCTGGCCGGTGGTGGATACTCGGGTGAAATACCGTTCGGTGCTGACCTACGAGCAGCGAATTCGCGTACGGGCGACGATTGAAGAAGTGGAGAATCGCCTGCGTATCGCTTACCAGATTTTCGATGTGGAAAGCGGGCAGCGTACTACCACTGGCTACACCATTCAGGTGGCGGTGGAAGAGGGCAGCAAAACCCTGAGTTTTGTTTCGCCGAAAATTTTGTTGGATCGTCTGGGAGTGACGATATGAAAACGAACGTCGTGAAGACTTTCAGCGTAAAAATAATAAAACCCGTCGTATTACTGGCGATGATGATGCTCCTAAGCCTGACGGCGCGGGCCGTAACACTCGATGAGTTGCAGCAACGCTTTAGTAGCCAGCCGGTAGTGCGTGCTGATTTTACCCAGCTACGGCAAATCAGCGGCATGGCGCAGCCGCTGAAATCGAGCGGCGCGATGCTGATTGCCCGCCAGAAAGGGCTGTGGTGGCATCAGGCCACGCCTTTTGCGATGACGCTGGTGTTAGATGACCAACGCATGGTGCAGGTGATGAATGGCCAGCCGCCTCAAATTATCACCGCAGAAAGTCAGCCTCAGATGTTCCAGTTCAACCACCTGTTACGGGCGCTGTTTCAGGCTGACCGTCAGGTGCTGGAGCAAAACTTCAAGATCGATTTTAGCGATCTTGGCCAACAGCGCTGGCGTCTGGTGTTGACCCCGAAAGTGTCTCCGCTCGATAAGCTATTTAATGCTATTACCCTGAACGGACAAGCCTTTCTCGATGAGATAGTGATCAACGATCGTCAAGGGGATATGACCCGCATTGTGCTGAGCAATCAGCGTATTACCCCTCAGGCGTTAAGTGATGACGAGCAAAAACGATTCGTTTTCTGACTGGCATCGCCGTGCGGCGATAGCCTGGGGCGTCATTATCATCGCGTTGTTGCTGGCGCTGACGTTGCTATGGCCGCAGGCAAGAATTAACAGCAGCGTACTGGCCCTGCTGCCGGGGCAGTCGATGGGTAAGGCACCGCCTGCGCTTCAGCAAGGGTTTATGCAACGTCTTGATCAGCAAATGGTATGGCTGGTAACAGCGGGTGAGCAGGCGAATCCGGCGGTGGCCGAACGTTGGTTACAGCAATTACGTTCGTTGCCTGAATTCAAACAGGTCAATGGACCGGTCGACGCGCAGCAGCAACAGGCGTGGGGACGCTTTGCGTTTGAGCATCGCAACGGGTTGATCGATAACGCTACCCGCCAGCGGTTGCAGCGGGGCGGTGATGCTCAGGCTGACTGGGTGCTATCGCAGCTGTATTCCGCTTTTGCCGGTGTCAGCAGCCTGGAGCTGACGCACGACCCGTTGTTGCTGGTGAGAGGGTCGCAACTGGCGTTGCAACAGCAGGCCAGCCAGATGATGTTGGCGCAGGGGTGGCTGACGGTCAAAGATAAGGACGGGCGTACCTGGTATTTCCTGCATGGCGAACTGGCGGGCGGCAGTGCGTTTGATATGACGGCCGGGCACCAACTGGTGGAAAAACTGGACCGGTTGCAGGGCGAGCTGCGCGCGGCGTTTCCACAGTCACAGGTGTTGACCCGCAGTACGTTGTTATTCAGCGATTACGCCAGCCAGCAGGCCCGACACGATGTCTCCACACTGGGTAGCGCCACTGTCGCAGGGGTGTTGCTGCTGGTATTTTTCGCGTTCCGCTCAGTCAGGCCGTTAGTGTTATGTGCGTTGTCGGTATCGATAGGCGCGCTGGTCGGCACCGTCTGCACGTTGCTGCTGTTTGGCGAAATCCATGTGATGACGCTGGTGATGAGCCTCAGCATCGTGGGTATTTCTGCCGATTACACCCTGTACTACCTGACCGAGCGTATGGTGCATGGCGGTGCGGTATCGCCGCTCGATAGCCTGAGAAAGGTCTTGCCAGCATTGCTGCTGGCGTTGGGTACCACGGTCGTGGCCTATCTGATTATTGTACTGGCGCCGTTTCCCGGCTTGCGGCAGTTATCGGTGTTTGCTGCCGCAGGACTGACCGCATCATGCCTGACGGTGATGGTCTGGTATCCCTTTTTGGTACGCGGCTTGCCGGTGCGCCCGATACCGGCGATGGTGCTGATGGGTCGATGGCTGGCGGCCTGGCGTCGTAATGCATGGGTGCGTCGGGGGATTCCGCTCTTGGTTGTGGTCGTTGGTGTGATTGGGGTGTGGCGTATTGATGTGAATGACGATATCACACAGCTGCAATCGCTGCCGCCGTCGCTGGTACAACAGGAGCGCCAAATCAGCGCGCTGACCGGGCAACAGGCCGACCAGACCTGGTTTATGGTGTATGGCGACTCGCCGGAACAGACGCTACAGCGGCTGGCACAACTGGCACCCGCTCTGGATGTGGCACAGCAGCACCATGATTTCGCGTCTTATCGTCTGTTGCCGCTCAATGCACTACAGCGCCAGCAACAGGATACGCAGCTGATCGCCGCTGCAGCACCGGTGGTGATGGCCCGCCTGCGTGAGGCTGGCGTCAGTCTGGGTGAACCGGATATTCGCCCGATGACGGTAACGCCGCAAGACTGGCTTAACAGTCCACTCAGCGAAGGCTGGCGGTTGTTGTGGCTGACGTTGCCAAATGGCGTTAGCGGCGTATTGGTGCCGGTGAACGGCGTAAAAGACAGTAGCAGACTGGAAGCCTTGTCGCAGGATATACCGGGGGTGGTGTGGATCGATCGTAAAGGCACATTTGATCAGTTATTTGGCCTGTATCGTATGATCCTTGGCGCATTGCTGGCGGTTGCTGTTGGTGTGATCGCGTTGAGCTATGTGCTGCGACTGGGAATACGTCGCGGTTTGCTGAGTGTGGTGCCGTCGGTGTTGTCGTTGTTGGGGAGTGTGGCGGTGCTATCGCTCAGCGGACATCCCTTCAATCTGTTTTCGCTGTTGGCGTTGGTGCTGGTATTGGGTATCGGCATCAATTACACGCTGTTCTTTGGTAATCCGCGCGCTACACCGATGACATCGTTGCTGGCAGTCACGCTGGCGATGTGCACCACCTTATTGACGCTGGGTATGCTGGTGTTCAGCAGTACTCAGGCCATCAGTAGTTTTGGCATTGTGTTGTGTGCCGGTATTTTTATTGCTTTTTTACTGGCGCCGCTGGCGTTGCCGGATTCAAAAGGGAAACGAAAATGAGAGTATCTGCCAGGCTGATCCTGATGGCGGTGGTGATGGTGTTACTGAGCGCCTGTGCCGGTAAGCCGTCCGATCCCCGACCTCAGGCATGGCTTAAACCCGGCGTTAAAGTCACGCTTCCCGCACCGGGTATCTCGCCGACGGTGGAACAACAACAACTGTTGACGGGCACGTATAAAGGAAAACAACAGTCTTTACTGGTGCTGTTGCATGCTGATCAACGTCAGTTGTCACTGGCGGGCCTGTCATCGCTGGGGATTCGTTTGTTCCGCATCACCTATGACGCCACTGGCGTGCATACCGAGCAGTCGCTGGTACTGCCCGAATTACCGCCCGCCAGCCAGGTGCTGGCAGATATCATGCTCAGTCACTGGCCATTGTCGGCCTGGCAGCAACAGTTGCCGACTGGCTGGACGTTAAAAGACGACGGCGATACGCGCCAGCTGCGTGATAACCACGGCGATTTGGTCGTCGAGATTCGTTATCAGCAGCGTAATAACCAGCGGGAGCCCGTCAGTGTGAAACACCTCGCCTTCGGCTACCACATCGTTATTCAATATTTGGATGGTTAGTATGATTTATATCCATTCTGTGGGTTTGCTCAATGCACTGGGTGATGATGCCGATGATATCGTCGGCAATCTGATGGCGGGGCGTGCACCGGGAATGCGGCCTGACGATCGCTGGTTGTTGCAGGGCAAAACTTGCTGGACGGGGAATGTGCTGGCGACGCTCCCGACGGTACCGCCGTCTCTTGCCGTACATAACAGCCGCAACAATCAGCTACTGCTGGCCGCGCTGGAGCAGATTCGCCCACAGGTCGATGAGGCTATTGCGCTATTTGGCGCCGATCGCGTGGCGATTATCATGGGTACCAGTACCTCTGGGTTGGATGAGGCCGATCGTTTTGTCAGCGATGGGTTGCCCACCTACCACTATGCGCAGCAGGAACTGGGCGACCCTTCACGTTTTCTGGCGGCTTATCTGGGAACCACCGGTCCGGCGTATACCCTTTCTACCGCCTGCTCATCGAGTGTGCGGGCGATTATCAGTGGAAAACGGCTGATTGAGGCTGGTCTGGCGGATGTGGCGATAGTGGGCGGCGCGGATACGCTTAGCCGCATGCCGGTTAATGGTTTTGATAGTCTGGAGTCGCTGTCGGCCCGTCGTTGCACCCCTTTTAGCCGCCAGCGTGACGGCATCTCGATTGGTGAAGGGGCGGCGTTGATGGTCATCGGTCGGGAACCGGCGGCGGTTGCAGTGTTGGGGATCGGTGAATCGTCCGATGCCCATCACATGTCTGCGCCACACCCGGAAGGTGCCGGGGCGAAACGTGCCATTATCATGGCATTGGAGCAGGCGGGATTGGCGCCGCACGAACTGGGGTACATCAACCTGCATGGAACGGCGACGCGGCTTAATGATCAAATCGAGTCTGCGGTGATCCACCAGATTTTCGGCGAAACGGTGCCGTGCAGTTCAACCAAGCATCTGACCGGGCATATGTTGGGTGCCGCAGGGATTGGTGAAGCCGCGTTATGCTGGCTATTACTGACGCGTGATTTGCCGTTGCCACCACAGGATTTTTCAGACTGTGAGCCGGATGACACACTGCCAGCCTGTGGTTTGCTTACGGCACCGGCACCATTGATGCGGCCGGTGATCCTGTCTAACTCTTTTGCGTTCGGGGGCAATAACGCCTGCCTGATTCTGGGGAAAACCGAGGAGTGACTCTCGAATGAGTGACTATCAGAGTGGCTATCATAGCGCCGACTATTATTCGCCCCACCACTATTTACCTCATCACGCTCCTATGGTCATGGTGGATGAAGTGGTACGGGTTGATCAGAACAGTGCCTGTTGCCGGGTTCGGGTTAGCCGCGACGGCGCACTGGGGCCGTTTCTGAATGCCGAAGGGAATTTGCCTGCCTGGTTTGGCATTGAAATTATCGCCCAGACGGTGGGGGTGTGGGCGGGTTGGCATCATCGCCAGCATCAGGATGAAAAACCCCGGCCAGGTATGTTGCTGGGGGGGCGCGGTTACCGCAGCCAGCAGGATGCTTTTCCAGCGGGCACTCTGCTGGAAGTCAACGTCACGCTGTTAATGCGTGATGATAAGATCGGCAGCTTTGATGGCGACATTCTCATTGCAGGTGACGTCTTCGCATCAGGCAGGGTAAACACCTATCAGCCAGATGAGACTGAATTACAACGATTATTAGAGCAGGGAAACGATTGATGACGCGTTCGGTATTAGTCACGGGGGCCAGCAAGGGGATTGGCCGCGCTATTGCGTTGCGACTGGCGCAGGATGGTTTTCTGGTCGTCGTGCATTATCACAGCGACCGAAACGGCGCCGAAGAGACAGTGGAACAACTGATCCGGTTGGGGGGGCAAGGCCGCTGCATGCAGTTCGATATCGCCGATCGGGAACAGTGTCGTGTGGCGATCGAATCCGATATTGAGCAACACGGTGCCTACTATGGCGTGGTCAGTAATGCCGGTATTACTCGTGATGGCGCGTTTCCGGCGCTGGATGGACCGGCGTGGGACAGCGTGATTCATACCAATCTGGATAGTTTTTACAACGTTATCCACCCCTGCGTTATGCCAATGATTGGTCTGCGCCAGGGGGGACGAATTATTACGCTGTCTTCGGTTTCCGGCATGATGGGTAACCGTGGCCAGGTGAATTACAGTGCCGCCAAAGCCGGGATCATCGGCGCGACGAAAGCGTTGGCGATAGAACTGGCGAAACGGAAGATCACCGTGAACTGCATCGCGCCAGGGTTAATTGAAACCGGTATGACGCAACTGGAACCCCTTGTGATTGATGAAGCGCTGAAAATCATCCCGATGAAGCGAATGGGGCAGGTTGAAGAAGTGGCCGGGCTGGCGAGTTATTTGATGTCTGACATTGCTGGGTATGTGACCCGTCAGGTGATTTCAATCAATGGAGGCATGCTGTGATGCGTCGTGTGGTTGTGACAGGGATGGGCGGGGTCACCGCGTTTGGCGACAACTGGGAGCAGGTCGCCAGTGGATTGCTTGCCGGTCGCAATGCCGTGCGCAAGATGCCGGAATGGCAGGTTTATGACGGTCTTAACACCTTGCTGGGTGCGCCGGTGGAAGACTTTCGACTGCCAGAGCACTATACCCGCAAGCGAATCCGCTCAATGGGGCGGGTTTCGCTGATGGCGACCCGTGCGACGGAACTGGCGCTGGAGCAGGCGGGCCTGCTGGGTAATCCGGTACTCACCAATGGTGAAACCGGCATTGCCTACGGTTCATCTACCGGCAGCACCGGCCCGGTCAGTGAATTCGCCACCATGCTGACGGAAAAGCATACCAACAATATTACCGGCACCACCTATGTGCAGATGATGCCGCATACAACAGCCGTTAATGCCGGGCTGTTTTTTGGTTTGCGTGGCCGCGTTATTCCCACCTCCAGCGCCTGTACATCGGGCAGTCAGGCGATAGGTTATGCCTGGGAAGCAATCCGACATGGTTATCAGACCGTGATGGTGGCAGGGGGGGCTGAGGAGCTGTGTCCATCAGAGGCGGCGGTTTTCGATACGTTGTTTGCCACCAGTCAGCGTAATGATGCGCCGGAAACGACGCCTGCGCCTTTTGACGCCGCTCGCGATGGTTTGGTCATCGGTGAAGGTGCTGGAACGCTGATTCTGGAAGAACTGGAACATGCACAGGCACGTGGTGCCACCATCTACGCCGAGCTGGTCGGTTTTTACACTAACTGTGATGCGGCCCATATTACTCAACCGCAACGAGAAACGATGCAGGTCTGTATTGAAGGGGCGTTGCGGGTGGCGGGATTAACACCTGCCGATATCGGGTATATCAACGCCCATGGCACCGCGACCGATCGCGGTGATGTCGCGGAAAGTCAGGCAACAGCGGCGATTTTTGGTGATACGACGCCGATTTCCTCGCTAAAGAGCTATTTCGGACACACGCTAGGCGCGTGTGGCTCGCTGGAAGCCTGGATGTCGATTGAGATGATGCGCGCGGGATGGTTCGCCCCGACCTTGAATCTACGCCAACCCGCTGAGGACTGCGGCGTGCTGGATTACATTATCGGTGAGCCCCGGCAACTTGACGTGGAATACATCCAATCCAATAACTTTGCCTTTGGCGGTATCAATACGTCGTTGATTTTCCGGCGCTGGCCGTCATAACCCGCTATTACAAGAAAATCACGAAGAATAAGGCTCCCATCGGGAGCCTTATTGACATCATGCCTCGGTAAGGTGTGCGTTTTATTTCCACACCACCCGATTGCGGCCTGCGTTTTTCGCTTCGTACAGGGCGTCATCGGCCCGCTTCATATCGCTTTCGAAATTATCTTTCAGGTTTTGAACATGGCGGTGCTTGATAAAGGTGGCACCGATACTGATAGTAAAATGGAAAGAATAACCGTCGACGGTGAACAGGGTATTTTCCACCTCGGTACGGATGCCATTCATAATGGCATCCACATTATCGGGATTGGCGTGGTGCATAATCAGGCCGAATTCTTCGCCGCCCAGCCGGGCAACAAAGTCATCGGTACGCAGTTTACTGGTAATGATCTCCGCCAGGCGACAAATAGCCACGTCACCGACGTGGTGACCGTACTGATCGTTAACCTTTTTGAAGAAGTCGATATCGATAATTGCCAGCGCGGTATTTTTCTCGTGATTACGGTAGCACTTCTCTGCTTCCAGAATGTAGGCGCGGCGGTTGTGGATACCGGTCAGCGGGTCTGTATTCGCCATTTCCAGCAGTTTGGCTTCCAGCTCTTCTCTGGCGCGTTGGGTCTCAAGCGCGTAGAACAGTGACCCCAGTGTATCCACGAACGGGCTGAGGAAGCGTAATTGCTGTTCATTGTAGCCGTCAAAGCGGTTACCCAGTCCGATCATGCCGACTACTTCATTACGAAAATAAATGGGTAAACCCATAAATTGACGCAGGATGGGATGGCCTTTCGGCACGCCGCGTGAGGCGGAGTGCGCGCGCGGTGTATTGGTAATCACCGGTTTGCCGGTGGTTACCACATGCCCGAACAGGTTATCCAGGCTGGTGAACTGCAATTTGTTTTGCAGGAACGTGTTATAAGAATTTTTGCTGTCGCCGTTCCAACTGACATTGGAAATCGCGACGATGTGCAGCACTTTCTTATTCTCATGCTCTCTGACCTGGCCGATGAAACCAAACTCTGACGCCGAAATAGAGAGCAGGTCGTCAAAGATGGACATGCAGGCTTCCTGAATATCGGTTTTTTCCAGAAAGATCTTTTGCGCGCGGTTAATCAATTCCAGCAGGCGTTTATCCGCCTCTTCCTGCAATTCTTTGTTTTTCTTTTCCGTGATATCACGATGGGTACCGGCAACCCGAATCGGTTTGCCTTTTTCATTGTGTTCCACCACCTTGCCGTAGGTTTCAATCCATACCCAATCGCCCTTACTATGGCGCATCCGGTATTGTTCATTAATTAGCGTAGCCTGGCCGGTGGCGCAGGCTTCTGCCGCAAGGACCATTTTTTCCCGATCCAGTGGATGCATTAATTGCTGCCAGTGGTCTAGTGAGGAGTCGAACTGGTCTTGTGTAATCCCCATCATTTCACACCATTGTTTATTAACGCGAATGGTGTGCCGTCCTAAATCCCAGTCCCAGGTGCCCAGGCTGGATGACTCCAGCACCAGTCGCATCTGGTTATTGGTATCCACCAGCAGTTTTTGCAGGTATTTCTGGTGGGAATTATCGATCAGCAATGCCTGTACATGACTCAGCCTGCCGCTTTGGTGGTAACTGGCGGTGGAAAGCTGTCGAATCCACAAGGTTTTTCCCATGGGCGATAAAAAGCGGTATTCACATTCCAGATTCGCCACCCCTTTTTTGTGGTTATCCAGTGCAAACAACATATTCTCGTAATCATCAGGGTGGACATAGCTTTCCATCATTGCGCAGTGGTGGCGGATTTCTTCCTGGTTGACACCCAGCACATGCTGCGCGTTGGGCGAGATATAGGAAATGTGCAGCATATTGTCCTGTTGCCAGTTGATGAGCACCACGGATGAGTTATTCAGTAGTCGGATTTCCTGCTCCCGATGCAGCCGTTCATTTTGCAGCTTAAACAGAGATTCGGTGGTGCTGGCAACGAAGGCCGCGGTCTCGCGCGTCGCCTCGTCAAGGATGCGCGGCTGATAGTCAATGGCGGCCAGCGAGCCGACCACAACCTCATCGAGCACCAGAGGAACGCCAAAGTAGCTGCGGATATGCGGGGCTCCGGTAACCAATGGGTGTTTGCAAAACAGGCTATTGGTCAGGGTATCAGGCACAAACAAGGTGGCGGCGCTGGAAATCACCGTGTTGCAAAACGCCAGATCCCGGTCGGTGCATTCAATATTGATACCTTCGCTGAAAATCAGCCACTGCTTCTCCAGATCGATAATCGAAATAAAGGCCGCGGGAAAATTCAGTATTCGTGCAAATAAAATGACCTGGTTTTGAAACGATTGCCGTAAGTGTAAGTCGAGCAAATGGTACTCATTGATTTTCGCGACGCGCTGCTCGTCGGCGTTATATTTTTTCATTGTCACTGTTCCTGTAAATATAAATAAAATCAGTGCATTGTTTCCTGGTGCCAGAACAGAAAAACGCGACTATTAGGTTCGGTGATAAAAGAATGAAAACATCCTGTAGGGGAGCGGGATCCTGACGTGAGAGCGTGTTTTTTCAGTTACATATCTGAGTATAGAACAGGTTTTTTTATCGCCAGTGGGATCGGTACCGGGAAGAAACAAAAATCAGGCGATGACATAAATCGGTGACACTGACGACGTAAACTGAGAACGGATGACACAACGATTATGCGTATCACACGCGGCGTTCCGTTCTTGTTTATGACACCGCTTCATTTTCTTCTGTTTTCGGGGAATGTTGGAAAAAGAGTGAGTGAGGGTATCGTAATAAACGCGCTGATGTGTAATTTTTCTTTAATTATCAATGTGTATTAATGTTCTGCCGACCTGCTTTTATTGAGCGCTACCCCCGTATGATTCGCTGAATCCGACTCGTCTGTCACATAACTGTCATATTGCGTACATTTTACTGTCACTGAATTGACCTATTTTCTCCACCAGCAAACTACACTCTGATTAAACAATAGCTCCGGGTCTACACGTTTAGGCATCCCACAGGAGGGATTATGAAACTCATGCGTACCACTATTGCCAGTATTGTTGCAGCAAGTTTTTCTCTGACGGCGATTTCTGCGTTTGCCGCAGCAAATATTACCGGTGCTGGTGGCACTTTCCCTGCCCCGGTTTACACGAAGTGGGCTGACTCTTACGAGAAAGAAACCGGTAACAAAGTTAACTATCAGGGTATCGGTTCTTCCGGTGGCGTAAAACAGATTCTGGCTAAAACCGTTGATTTCGGTGCGTCAGATGCCCCGCTGGAAGATGCCAAACTGACCCAGGAAGGTTTGATTCAGTTCCCGACCGTTATCGGCGGTGTGGTTCTGGCGGTGAACCTGCCGGGCGTGAAATCCGGTGAACTGACGCTGGACGGTAAAACGCTGGGCGACATCTACCTGGGCAAGATCAAAAAATGGAATGACGAAGCTATCGCCAAACTGAACCCGGGCGTGAAACTGCCGGATCAGGATATCGCTGTGGTACGTCGTGCCGACGGTTCTGGTACGTCCTACGTGTTCACCAGCTATCTGGCGAAAGTGAACAGCGAGTGGAAAGAGAAGATTGGTGCGGGCAATACCGTTAACTGGCCGACCGGTCTGGGTGGTAAAGGTAACGACGGTATCGCTGCGTTTGTTCAGCGTCTGCCGGGGTCTATCGGCTACGTTGAGTACGCTTACGCCAAACAGAATAACCTGACCTACACCAAACTGATTTCTGCTGATGGCAAAGCGGTCACCCCGACGGAAGTGTCTTTCAGCAACGCGGCTAAAGGCGCTGACTGGAGCAAGTCTTTTGCTCAGGATCTGACTAACCAGAAAGGCGACAACGCGTGGCCGATTACGACCACCACGTTCATCCTGATGTACAAGAAGCAGGATAAACCTGAGCAGGGCAAAGAAGTGCTGAAGTTCTTTGACTGGGCTTACAACAAAGGTGGCGCACAGGCGAAAGCACTGGACTACGCTACCCTGCCGAATGAAGTGGTTGCGCAAATTCGCGCTGCCTGGAAAAGCCAGGTGAAAGATGGCAGTGATAAAGCGCTGTATTAATTTGCGCTTGGCAGGATCGGTTGTGTGAGTACCGAGAGGTGGATAAACCGGAAACGGGGTATCCACCTCTGACATTGGTTGGGGGCTCCCCCAATTATCGCAAAGACGTAGTTATCTGAAAGAAGAGAGACGTATGGCTGAGCAAAAGCCAACTATTACACCTCCGGGAAAACAGGGCGACATACTGTTCGGGGCGCTGGTCAGACTGGCGGCCCTGTTGACGTTGCTGCTGCTGGGCGGAATTATCGTTTCCCTGATTTTTGCCTCATGGCCAAGCATCAAAACGTTTGGTTTCTCCTTTCTGTGGACCAAAGAGTGGGATGCGCCCGCTGGACAATTTGGCGCGCTGGTACCGATTTACGGCACCATCGTGACCTCGCTGATCGCGCTGATTATCGCCATCCCCATCAGTTTCGGTATCGCATTGTTCCTGACAGAACTGGCGCCAGGCTGGCTGAAACGTCCGCTGGGTGTGGCTATCGAATTGCTGGCCGCTATCCCCAGTATTGTGTACGGCATGTGGGGGTTGTTCGTGTTCGCCCCGCTGTTCGCTAAATATTTCCAACAGCCGGTGGGCAGCGTGTTATCGAGTATCCCACTGGTTGGCACGTTGTTTTCCGGTCCGGCGTTCGGTATCGGTATTCTGGCCGCTGGGGTGATTCTGGCTATCATGATAATCCCTTACATCGCGGCGGTGATGCGCGATGTGTTCGAGCAAACGCCGGTGATGATGAAAGAGTCGGCGTACGGCATCGGTTGTACCACCTGGGAAGTTATCTGGCACATCGTGTTGCCGTTCACCAAAAACGGCGTGATTGGCGGCGTGATGCTGGGGCTGGGTCGTGCGTTGGGCGAAACCATGGCGGTGACGTTTATCATCGGCAACACGTACCAGTTTGATAGTTTCTCGCTTTATATGCCGGGCAACAGTATCACCTCTGCGCTGGCTAACGAATTTGCCGAAGCGGATACCGGGCTGCATACCGCCGCGTTGATGGAGCTGGGCCTGATCCTGTTTGTGATTACGTTTATCGTGCTGGCCTGTTCGAAGCTGATGATCATGCGTCTGGCTAAAAACGAAGGAGCACGCTAATGGCAAGCATTGGTATTGAAAACCGTTCTGACACGATGGAAACCCGCCGTAAGATGCAGGCCTGGCGTCGCCAGAAAAACCGCGTCGCGCTGTTTCTGTCGATGCTGACCATGGCGTTTGGCTTGTTCTGGCTGGTGTGGATTCTGATGTCCACCGTGACTAAAGGCATTGACGGCATGTCGCTGTCGCTGTTTACCGAAATGACGCCGCCGCCGAATACGGCGGGTGGTGGTCTGGCCAACGCGATTGTCGGCAGTGGGCTGTTAATTCTGTGGTCAACCCTGTTTGGCACGCCGCTGGGGATTCTGGCGGGCGTCTACCTGGCAGAGTACGGCCGCAAGTCGCTGATCGCGGAAGTGATTCGCTTTATTAACGACATCCTGCTGTCGGCACCGTCGATAGTGGTGGGGCTGTTCGTCTACACGCTGGTCGTGGCCAAAATGGAACACTTCTCCGGCTGGGCGGGGGTGATTGCGCTGGCGCTTTTGCAGGTGCCTATCGTTATCCGTACCACGGAAAACATGCTGAAACTGGTGCCGGATAGTCTGCGTGAAGCGGCTTACGCACTGGGGACGCCGAAATGGAAGATGATTTCGGCCATTACCCTGAAAGCGTCGGTATCCGGCATCATCACCGGGGTGTTGCTGGCGGTAGCGCGTATCGCCGGGGAAACCGCACCGCTGCTGTTTACCTCGCTGTCGAACCAGTTCTGGAGCACAGATCTGATGCAGCCGATCGCCAACCTGCCGGTCACCATCTTTAAATTTGCGATGAGTCCGTTTAAAGAGTGGCAAGGGCTGGCGTGGGCCGGGGTATTGCTGATTACCTTGTGTGTGCTGGTGCTGAACATTCTTGCGCGTGTACTGTTCGCCAAAAAATCGCATTAACAGCGCGCTAAAAAACAGATTAATAACGCAACATTAAATGTATATCCGGGCGTCGCACAGGCGGCGTTCGCCAGAAGAGAGAAGTCTTGATGAGTATGGTCACAGAGACATCCGCCAGCAAAATCCAGGTGCGCAATCTGAACTTCTATTATGGAAAATTTCATGCGCTGAAAAACATCACGCTGGATATTGCCAAAAATCAGGTGACGGCGTTTATCGGGCCGTCGGGGTGCGGTAAGTCTACCTTGCTGCGTACCCTGAATAAAATGTATCAGCTCTATCCTGAGCAGCGTGCCGAAGGCGATATTCTGCTGGATGGCAACAATATTCTGACCGATAGCCAGGATATCGCGTTGCTGCGCGCCAAGGTGGGGATGGTGTTCCAGAAGCCGACGCCGTTTCCGATGTCTATTTACGACAATATTGCCTTTGGGGTGAAGCTGTTTGAAAAGCTGTCGCGTGCAGAGATGGACGAGCGTGTTCAGTGGGCGCTGACCAAAGCGGCACTGTGGCAGGAAACCAAGGATAAGTTGCACCAGAGCGGTTACAGCTTGTCCGGCGGTCAACAACAGCGTTTGTGTATCGCCCGCGGCATCGCCATTCGTCCTGACGTTTTGCTGCTGGATGAACCCTGTTCGGCGCTGGATCCGATCTCTACCGGCCGCATCGAAGAGCTGATTTCTGAATTAAAGAAAGACTATACCGTGGTGATCGTGACGCATAACATGCAACAGGCAGCGCGTTGTTCCGACCATACGGCGTTTATGTATCTGGGCGAGCTGATTGAGTTCAGTGATACCGATACTCTGTTTACCGCGCCACGGCAGAAACAGACCGAAGATTACATCACCGGTCGTTACGGTTGATTACGGGAGTATCATGGACAATCTCAATCTAAACAAACATATTTCCGGTCAGTTTAATGCCGAGCTGGAAAGCATCCGCACCCAGGTAATGACCATGGGCGGGCTGGTGGAACAGCAACTGACCGACGCCATCACTGCGATGCATAACCGCGACGCGGAACTGGCGCAGCGCGTCATTGAAGGTGACTCTAAAGTCAACATGATGGAAGTGGCTATCGACGAGGCGTGCGTGCGTATCATCGCCAAGCGCCAGCCGACGGCCAGTGACTTGCGTCTGGTCATGGCGATCATCAAGACGATTTCCGAGCTGGAGCGTATCGGCGACGTGGCGGATAAAATCTGCCGCACCGCGCTGGAGAAGTTCTCTCATCAGCATCAGCCGCTGTTGGTGAGCCTGGAGTCGCTGGGTAACCACACTGTGCAGATGCTGCACGATGTGCTGGACGCGTTTGCCCGTATGGATCTGGATGAAGCCAAACGCATCTACATGGAAGATAAGAAGGTGGATAAAGAGTACGAAGGCATTGTGCGTCAGTTAATGACCCACATGATGGAAGACTCCCGCACCATTCCCAGCGTTTTGACCGCCTTGTTCTGCGCCCGTTCCATCGAGCGTATCGGTGACCGTTGCCAGAACATTTGCGAGTTCATTTTCTACTTCGTCAAAGGCCAGGATTTTCGTCATCTGGGTGGCGACGCACTGGAAAAAATGCTGGCACAGAAAGATGCCGACAAATCGGAAACGCAGCAACCGGAATAAGCCCGGCTGGTTTCCTGATGTAGACACAACGCCCCGTTTTCGGGGCGTTGTCATAAGTAACGTGGTTCAGCGTTGCTGTCAGCGGGGGGCCACGGAGCGGATATAACATAAGTTCATATTATGGGTGTTTATATTATTTCCGGCGCGCTGTAGCCGCTGTTAGCCTGCATTTATTGAATTAACAAGTGGTTATCCACTCATCATTCTTTATAAATAACGGCTACAGGCGGATAAAAAATGAAAAAACCTCTTTTGGCATTTTCTCTTCTGGCGGGTTTGGTTTCTCTGGCCGGTAACGCGCAGGCTGACAAGCTGGATGACATCCAGAAAGCCGGTGTCGTGAAAGTCGCGGTATTCGACAGCAATCCACCGTTTGGTTATGTCGACCCGCAGAGTAAAAAACTGGTGGGTTACGATGTCGACGTCGCACAAGCCATCGGTAACGCGCTCGGCGTCAAGGTGGAATTGCGTGCCACCAACCCGGCTAACCGTATTCCGTTGCTGACCTCGAAAAAAGTCGACCTGATCGCCGCCAACTTCACCATCACCGATGAGCGCGCTAAACAAGTCAATTTCAGTGTGCCCTACTTTGCGACCGGGCAGAAATTCATCGCCCGCAAAGGCGTGTTGAAAACGCCGGATGACCTTAAAAACCTGCGCATTGGTGCGGATAAAGGCACCGTGCAGGAAATCACCCTGCGTGAACATTACCCGACGGCAAAAGTAATTTCCTACGACGATACCCCGCTGGCATTCGCCGCCCTGCGTAACGGCAACGTGCAGGCCATCACCCAGGATGACGCCAAACTGGTTGGTCTGCTGGGTAACCTGGCACCGGCGCAGAAAGCCGACTTTGAAATTTCTCCGTTTAGCATCACCAAAGAGTATCAAGGTATCGGCCTGCCGAAGGGGGAAGATCGTCTGACGCAGAAAGTGAACGATATCCTGCTGAATCTGGAAAAACAGGGCGACGCTGTGAAGATTTATAACCGTTGGTTTGGGCCGCAAACACCGTCTGCCCAGCCGCGCGGTGACTTCAAGATTGCACCGCTGGAACAACAGCCCAAGGCTTAAGTTCGTGATGACATTAAGCTCGAGGTAACCGCCTGCGCTGTTCGGTGGTAGTTTCCCTGATTTCTTACCTGATGATGGTTCGCCTCTGGTCTTCTCCCAGAGGCCTTCTTACTGATGATAACTGCTCAATCTTTCCAACAATGGCTGGCTGACGCGCTGCTGGCACCGCAGTATCTGCAATGGCTGTGGCAGGGGTTTCAGGTCACGCTGGGTATTGCGGCGGCGACTGTGGTGCTGGCAACGCTGTCAGGTCTGATACTGGCCGCCGGGCGTGACAGCCGTACGCGGTGGCTACGCTGGCCGGTGATAGCGTATTGCGCGTTGTTTCGTAATACCCCGCTGCTGGTGCAATTGTTTTTCTGGTATTTCGGCGCGGCCCAGTTGCTGCCAGAGGGAGTAATGCAATGGCTTAACCGCCCGCATGTGATTCCGCTGGTGGGGCTGAACATACCGTCGTTTGAGTTCCTGGCCGGGTTGTTTGGCCTGACGCTGTATTCTGCGGCGTTTATCGCTGAAGAAGTGCGTGCCGGTATCGCGGGTGTGGCGCGCGGTCAGAAGTATGCCGCCTGCGCGTTAGGGCTAACCGGCTGGCAGGCGATGCGCTATGTGGTGTTGCCGCAGGCGCTGCGTATCGCCTTGCCGCCGTTACTCGGTCAGTATATGAACGTTGTCAAAAACTCATCGCTGGCGATGGCCATCGGTGTGGCAGAGCTGTCTTACGCCTCCCGGCAGGTGGAAACGGAAACGCTGCGCACCTTTCAGGCGTTTGGCGTTGCCACGGTGCTGTATATCGCGGTGATTGCCCTGATGGAAGGTTGGGGACAGTGGCGTCAACATCGGCAGCCAGTCAGGGGGCATTGAGATGGATTTTTCAATCATTCACGACAATTTTAGCTACCTGATGTGGGGCACCTATCCTGATGGCCCATTGGGGGGCGCAGCGTTGACGTTGGTGCTTAGCCTGATGGCCGGACTGACCTCGGCAACACTGGGAACGGTGCTGGGGGTCGCGCTGGCGATGTTGCGCGGCTGGGCTGGCGGGTTGTTGGCTGTGGTGTTGGGGTTTTTCCGGGCAATTCCGGTGATCATGCTGATCTTTTGGACTTACTTTCTGCTGCCTATCGTGTTTGGTGTCGATATCCCCGAAATCACGACGGTGGTATGTGCACTGGCGCTGATCGCGTCGGCTTATCTGGCACATGGCGTGAAAGCGGGCATCATGGCGATAGGCCTGGGTCAGTGGCAGGCGGGGATGTCGCTCGGGTTAGGGCGCTGGCAAACACTGTGGCACATCGTATTACCGCAGGCACTGCGCATGATGGTGCCATCGTTCATCAATCAGTGGATTTCCCTGATTAAAGATACCTCGCTGGCTTACATTGTCGGTGTCGGTGAGCTGACGTTTCTGGCAACGCAGGTGAATAACCGTAGTATGGTTTACCCGACAGAAGTGTTTCTGTTTATCGCGCTGGTCTATTTTATTTTTTGTCTGACGCTGGATTTGCTGGCTCTGGGGGTCAGTCGGCGTTTTCACGCCGGGCCAAAACCCGCCCGTCGCTGGCTGGTGTGGCGACGGCGGGCAACTGGCGTACCCGAATCCCCATTGCGTGAAGTGGCCTGACGCATCAGTCAGGGCAGGCTTGTGGTAGCGTCAGGGGGCTGTCGTCAACGACCATCCCTTTTCCTGCCACAGCGTGGGTAGCTGTGCCATGTCGTGAAACATCGTCACCAACGGGTGATGGATAGGCGCGTTATGCTCGTCAGCACAGTAGTAGAACACCGGTATACCGGCGGCGATGCCAGCCTGTGTGCCGGAGACGGAATCCTCCACCAGAATGCAGTTTTCCACCGTTACCCCCATCTGTTGTGCGGCATGATGCAATAACGCCGGGTCCGGCTTCCATTTCCCGATATCGTAGCCACTGTACAGGTGCTCGCCAAAAAACGGCAACAAGCCGGTTAACCCGAGTGAATGCTGCATTTTGCTGACCGGACCATTGGAGACGACCGCTTTCGGCGTCCGAAGCGCTGTCAGTACCTCTTTCACGCCAGGGATCGGTTGTAGCGAAAGATCGAAAAGCCGCGCGACCTCCTGACGGAAATGACGCTCCATGTCTTCCACGCAAACCGTCAGACCAAAACGTTCACTGATGCAGTCGATAATGTCGTAGAGCTTCATTCCCTTAAAGGTTTTGATGACTTCATCCAGCGGTAGCTGTACGCCATGGGGAATAAAGATATTAACGTAGGCCTGGCAGCAGATGACTTCGCTGTCGACCAACGTACCGTCACAGTCGAAAAATACGCATTCAATCCGGGACATGGGCATTCCTTATCAGGGGACCAAAACCCTCACTTTACCTGACTGACCGCAGAATGCGATGTTTGCGCAAATCAGCCGATGACGGGTTGTGACTTCTGTAGCGGACAAACGTTTTCCCGTCGTGAAGTAAGGGGAAAACGCAGCGAACAGGCAGGAGATATAGAAAATAGTTATCGCTGGGAAAAAAAAGCCGACGGGTGCGTTAACTGCTCCGTATTTTGGTATAGGATACCGGGCGATTATCTTTCCTTTCTTCTCTTTGGGTCATTTATCATGGATAAATCTCAGTCTGGTTCCGTTGCTGAGCAAGGGCTGTTGGGGCGCGTGTTCAAACTGAAGCAACACGGCACCACCGTTCGTACTGAAACCATTGCCGGGTTCACGACTTTCCTGACGATGGTGTATATCGTTTTCGTTAACCCGCAGATTCTGGGCGCGGCCGGAATGGACACCAAAGCGGTGTTTGTTACCACCTGTCTTATCGCCGCTTTTGGTAGTATTTTCATGGGGTTGCTGGCTAACCTGCCGGTTGCACTGGCACCTGCCATGGGCCTGAACGCCTTTTTCGCGTTCGTTGTGGTCGGCACCATGGGCCTGCCGTGGCAGGTGGCGATGGGCGCTATTTTCTGGGGCTCGGTAGGGTTCCTGTTGTTGACGGTATTCCAGGTTCGCTATTGGATGATCGCCAATATTCCGCTCAGTTTACGCTTGGGTATCGCCAGCGGTATTGGTCTGTTTATCGCCATGATTGGCCTGAAAAACGCTGGGATTATCGTGCCGAACCCGGAAACGCTGGTGTCGGTTGGCAAGCTGACCTCGCACAGCGTGCTGTTGGGTGTGCTGGGCTTTTTCATTATCGTGGTGCTGGCATCGCGCAATATTCATGCGGCGGTGTTGATCTCCATCGCGGTCACCACGCTGCTGGGCGCGTTGTTGGGGGATGTGAAATTCACTGGCGTATTTTCCATGCCGCCGAGCGTCAGCAATGTCGTCGGGCAGGTTGATTTGGCCGGATCGCTGAATATCGGTCTGTCCGGGGTGATTTTCTCTTTCATGCTGGTGAACCTGTTTGACTCGTCCGGCACGCTGATTGGCGTGACTGATAAAGCTGGCCTGGTGGATGCGCGCGGTAAATTCCCGCAGATGAAACAGGCGCTGTATGTGGACAGTATCAGTTCGGTGGTAGGGTCATTTATCGGTACGTCGTCTGTGACCGCCTACATCGAAAGCTCTTCCGGTGTTTCTATCGGTGGCCGTACCGGCCTGACGGCCGTCGTGGTGGGGATATTGTTCCTGTTGGTGATGTTCCTGTCGCCGCTGGCAGGGATGGTACCGGCCTATGCAGCCGCGGGTGCGCTGATTTATGTTGGTGTGCTGATGACGTCCAGTCTGGCCCGCGTCAACTGGGATGATTTGACCGAAGCCGTACCGGCGTTTGTGACCGCCGTGATGATGCCGTTCTCCTTCTCGATCACAGAAGGCATCGCGTTGGGCTTTATATCCTACGCGGTGATGAAAGCGGCAACGGGTCGCTGGCGCGACATCAGCCCGTGTGTGATTGTGGTTGCGATACTGTTCCTGCTGAAGATCGTGTTTATCGACGCCCACTAATTATTTATTCGTGAATCATCCGTGAGCCGGGGTAACCCGGCTCGCTATTGATGATGTCATTGCTCGAATGCTTTCCTGTTATTTCCTTTCCTGTCACATCGCATACTGCGCAGACGCGTTTTCCGTCGCGTGGCTGCTGAGTTTGATATAGCGCCGCGACTGACGTTGTTGCTGGATGATTTCACCGGATTTACGCATGCCGTAAGCCGAGGTGTAATTCCACATCACCAACCGATCAAGACGCGGGGTATGGGCACAAGCCCAGGCCAGATAATCATCGATGTCGCTTATTACTTCCACATCCGGAATATGCCGGGAGCGCAGACGACCCGAGGCGGGATGCAATTTTAGCGATTCCGGCCCCCCGATGTTGAAGCCGGGAATTTTCAGTACCGACTGACGGATGGTGCACAGCTGGGTAGCCGCTTCCAACGGATCTATCTGAGCGTCAATCCAGGCTTTTTCTGCGTGGGTCTGTGTTTGCAGGTGAGGGGGCGTTTCACGACTCCAGACGCGGACAATTTCCACATCCATTCCCACTTTACCTTCTTCGCTCAGCAGGATTGCGATGGTATTTCCTGCGTAGCCAAGGCTGAAGTCGGGGAGATGCGGATCGACAAAACAGGGTCTGCCGTTAGGTGAGACCATTAAAGGTGGAAGTACTGGATAACCGAAAAAATAAAACATCATTTCTGCCAACAGCGCGCGGCTCTTCAGATAACGCTCGCGGCGTTTCACTGAAAAGCTGTGCGTGGATGAAATCAGGTCATCCGATAACCGTTGCAGATCGGGTAACGCTTCCGTGCTTGCCCACCTGACGAAATGACAGGTCATATTCACTCCATGATGCCAACGAAAAAAAACCTGATAATTTTTAGTAGAATAACTGCTCAGTGAAGTTTATTTCCGACGCAAATGGTCAGATAAATATCCGTGCCAAAGAAAAACTGACGGAGAAATCGGCGATAATTATCCTTGTTTGAGCAGAATACGTCAAAAAGCACTTTTTATTAAAACTGATTTTATTTTGCTTGAAACAAAATCGGACTGACATCACATCATGTCAACACAGTGCGGCATGCCCGTGAACGCATCCTGGCATCACGGGCAAATAAAGACTTCAGCGCAGACTGATATCTGCGTGATTCCATGCAGAGCATTGCTGCTTTTCATAAACCTGCTCGGCCAGTGCCTGCGGTGTCACCAGTGTTAATGCCGATGTTGGGCACACACGAACACAGGACGGGCTATCGGCAACGCCGATACACAGGTCGCATTTATGAACTTCACTGCCTGATAGCGAGGGGGCAGATGTCTCGCCGTCGAATGTGGGCGTCACCACGTTGATGGCGCCGAACGGACAGGCGATTACGCAACTTTTACAGCCAATACACCGCGATGAAATTACCTGAATACTATCTTGATGCCGCACCAGCGCATCGTGCGGACAAACGCTGGCGCAGGGGGCGTTTTCACACTGATGGCACAATACTGGTGTACTCACGTTAGCATTTTTTATTACTTTAAGGCGCGGAAAAAAATGCGATTTATTCAATTTTTGTTGGTTGCCACCGGCGTGGGCGACGGCACAGGCAATCTCGCAGGTGCGACAACCAATACATTTGGCGGCGTCTGCGATTACAAACTGATTCATAACCGATTCTCCTGTTGCACCATCGTACTGACCGGCAGTGACATGTCCTGACTCTCAAGCCCCATCACTCGCAGCATACCCTGTGCAGCCTTACGGCCATCCGCGATAGCGGTGACCACCAAATCAGCACCCCGCACCGCGTCGCCACCGGCGAATACCTGCCGATGGCTGGTCTGGCAGGGGTATCTGTTATCAACAGGCGTCGTTGTGATATGGCCCCAGCGGTCCAGCGAGATATGGGCATGTTGTAGCCACGGCATGCTGTGCGTCTGGAACCCAAATGCGGTGATCACCGCGTCTGCAGGCTGCACGAATTCAGAGCCTGGCACGGGTTTGGGCCGACGACGACCGCTGGCGTCCGGTTCACCCATTTCAGTACGAATCAGGCCGACACCGCAAACCGCCCCATCATCGTTCAGGTAAATCTTGAGTGGTTGAACATTGAAGATAAATTCCACGCCTTCTTCACGGGCGTTTTTCACCTCTTTACGTGAGCCCGGCATGTTGGCTTCATCACGCCGATAGGCACAGGTAACGGAGGTCGCACCCTGACGGATCGATGTGCGCAGGCAGTCCATCGCGGTGTCGCCGCCGCCCAGTACCAGTACACGCTTACCTTGCATTGATACATAAGGCTCATTGGGTAAGGCCGGTAACTCCATGACCTGCTTGGTATTGGCTATCAGGAACGGTAGCGCGTCATAGACACCGGGGGCGTCTTCATTCTCCAGACCCGCTTTCATGGAGCGGTAGGTGCCGACGCCAAGGAACAGCGTGTCAAACTCAGCCAGCAACTGCGTCATACTGATATCGGTACCGACTTCGGTATTCAGGCGAAACTCGATCCCCATCGCGCTGAATATTTCCCGACGCCGTGCCAACACCGATTTATCCAGTTTGAAAGCCGGAATACCGAAGGTCAGTAACCCGCCAATTTCAGGGTGCCTGTCAAAGACCACCGCCTGTACGCCGTGGCGTGCCAGTACATCGGCACACGCCAGTCCGGCCGGTCCGGCACCAATGATGGCCGCGCGTTTGCCGGTGGGGGTAACCCGGCTTAGGTCTGGCTGCCAGCCCATGCTCATCGCGGTATCGGTGATATAACGTTCGATATTACCGACAGTGACGGCGCCATAACCCCGGCCCAGCGTACAGGCACCTTCGCATAACCTGTCCTGTGGGCAGACCCGACCGCAGATTTCCGGCAAGCTGCTGGTTCGGTGTGACAACTCGGCGGCATCGAGAATGCGTCCTTCCTGCACCAGTTGCAGTAGCGCGGGAATATTATTGTGCAGTGGGCAGGTCCATTCGCAGATGGCGTTCTGACCACAATGCAGGCAACGGCTGGCTTGATCGTGAGCGTGTTCTGCGTCGAAGCCATGATAGATTTCGTTAAACGTGGCGACCCGTTCTTCCAGCGGTTTTTTGACCGCATCCCGGCGCGGCCAGTGCTTCCGGTTGTCCAGCGGGCGGCACGCCGTGGCGGCAAAGGTGGGAATAGCCCGCGGCGTGCCGGGGATACCGGTTTGCGCCATACGCAATTGCTTTTCCCGACGTTGCTCTTCAAGTGAGTGTTCACTTACAAGATGGAGTGCCTGTGTAGGACAGGCTTCTACACAAGCCTGCCCTTCAGGACGGCCAATACACAGGTCGCATTTGTGCGCGCTGGCACCCTGCGCCTGGTTTTCGACGGAGATGGCACCAAACGGACACGCCAGCACGCAGGTTTTGCAACCAATGCACTTCTCGGCGATCAACTGAATACCGTCCTGTTTTCTGACCAGCGCCTGTGTGGGGCATACTTTTGCACAAGGTGAGTCTTCACAATGGCGGCAGGTGACCGCTGTGTGTTGATCGCCCTGATGATAAACCCTGATTCGGGGGTGAAAATCTTCCCTGTTTTCCGGATAACACCCGTGATTGTGGGAAATCACGCAGGCAATCTCGCAGGCATTACAGCCAATACAATCCTTCGCATTTGCGATAACAAACTGATTCATATCCTCTCCCGACATGTACAGCATGGGTGTGCTTATGACCCGCACACATTTTCAGGCGAGCCCTTATCGAATTAAGTAAGTGTTCACTAACTTAATCGGTGCGGGATGTCTGTTGTGATTACAGGCTGTATGACGTCGGCATTGTCTGCCGGGGCAGAAGAAAAGAGACGAAATCAGTCTGAGCGGGTCACTGAAAAAGTGATTCTGGAAGGGGCCTGGTACCTGTCTCGTCAGGAGAAAAAATAACGATCCCCTCAGTTAATGACGTTTATCCTAACGGCTCGGATCGGCGTAAATCTTGATATAGAACAGATAAAGTGAGGTAAAAATAACCAAAAACTTTCATGCAGTTATCAAAAAAGACGGAAATATCCCCTGACAAGATAAGAAAATGTAAAACCGATGGGTTTTGCAGCAACAGAGGAGTAACAGAAGAGCGGTCGGTAAAAGAAGAGGAGTAACAGACGCATCGGCATCATACCGATGGCGCTTATCCCACCTTTATCACGATGGCGTTTCTTCCTGAGCGGTTGTCATATCATAAAATCTGGCTATGCTTTGTTTATGATAATTAAAGGATATGAGGGAAACGCGAGAGAGCGGTCGCGGCTGAAGAGAAAGTAACGTGCTATATCTGTTTACTGTTTCGCAATGCATTGCGCGGTACGATAAATTTCATAGCAAGATAAGTAATAGATATAAATAAGATTTATTTCTATTTCGATGGGCGCCAATAATATTGCAAGAAATCGTAATTATTGTCTTGTTTTGATGTCTGCGTGATGGTTATCACGAAAAAATATTATATTTCGTGTGCTTATATGCGCGTTATGATGAGTGGCTATCACGTTGAACTCTATTTTTATTGATGATGGGTTTAAGCATAGCTTGCTACCCTTCCATAGAGTGGATTTGTTTTGCGAATAGCAGAATAGCGTTTGCACCGTGAATTGTGGTCTTGCGGGTTGAACATCGCCTGAAAAAAAGCGTCTTAATACTCAACTAAGAAATCTGCGCTATGCTCGTCTGCTAATTGTCAGACAGGTGATATTGTTGATAGTCATACTTCTGTCACTGATTGCTTTTCTACTTATGCTGCGCAAGGACCTAAGGAGTGGTTTCCCCTGACGTGTTTATCCCCAGACTCGATTCTGATGGCGGGACGGCGGTGTTACCAGAGCGTTTAAAATATTATCTCGCCATACCAACAATCATCGATTTAACCTGAGAGTGAATTTTTACATGGCTGATTTTCTACCTTTCTCACGCCCCGCGTTAGGTGAGGAAGAGCTTGCCGCAGTCGAGCAGGTTCTCCGTTCCGGATGGATCACCACTGGCCCTAAAAATCAGGAACTGGAACAACAGTTTGCTGCACTGACCGGCGCGAAACACGCCATTTCTGTGAGTTCTGCGACGGGTGGCATGCATGTCACCCTGATGGCGTTGGGGATTGGCGCTGGCGATGAGGTTATCACACCGTCGTTGACCTGGGTTTCCACCCTGAACATGATCGTGCTGCTCGGTGCTGAACCGGTCATGGTGGATGTGGATCGCGACAATCTGATGGTGACACCGCAAGCGATTGAAGCGGCCATCACTCCCCGTACCAAAGCCATTATCCCGGTTCACTATGCTGGCGCGCCAGCGGATATCGACGCAATTCGAGACATCGGCCGTCGCCACGGCATCCCGGTGATTGAAGATGCGGCCCATGCGGCTGGCACTTACTACCGCGGCCACCACGTCGGTGGCGAAGGTACAGCGATTTTCTCCTTCCATGCCATCAAAAATATGACCTGCGCTGAAGGCGGTCTGGTGGTAACGGATGACGACGAACTGGCCAACCGCATTCGTAGCCTCAAGTTTCACGGTCTGGCGGTCGACGCGTTTGATCGCATGGTGCAGGGCCGTGCGCCGCAGGCGGAAGTCGTGTCGCCGGGCTTCAAATACAACCTGCCGGATATCAGTGCGGCGATTGCGCTGGTGCAACTGAATAAACTGGCCGCCAATAATGCCCGTCGCGAAGCACTGGCTCAGCGCTATCTGCAAAAACTGGCGTCATTGCCATTCCAGCCGCTGTCGCTGCCGTCATGGCCGCATCAGCACGCCTGGCACCTATTTATTATCCGGGTGGATGAAGCGCGCTGTGGTATCGATCGCGACGGTCTGATGCAGGCGCTTAAAGAGCGTAATATTGGCACCGGCTTGCATTTCCGCGCGGCGCATACCCAGAAATATTACCGTGAACGTTTCACCAACCTGCATCTGCCGAATACCGACTGGAACTCAGCGCGTATCTGCTCCCTGCCGCTGTTCCCGGATATGCATGACGAGGATGTGGACAGAGTGGTAGAGGCGTTAACTGAACTGGCGGGGAAACGCTAATGTCAGACATGGAAGCAATTAATAAAGTCTCGGTGGTGATTCCGGTTTTCAACGAACAGGAAAGCCTGCCGGAACTGATTCGTCGTACTACCACCGCCTGTGAGCAATTGAGTCAGGATTATGAAATCCTGCTGGTAGATGACGGCAGTAGCGACAATTCTGCCGCAATGCTGACCGAAGCCGCGCAGGCACCGGGCAGCCATGTGGTGGCGGTAATCCTCAATCGTAACTACGGCCAACATTCGGCGATCATGGCGGGATTCAGTCATGTATCGGGTGACCTTATCATCACGCTGGATGCCGACTTGCAAAACCCGCCGGAAGAAATTCCCCGACTGGTGAGCACGGCGGAGCAAGGGTATGACGTGGTGGGCACCATCCGTGAGAATCGTCAGGACAGTTGGTTTCGCAAAACCGCGTCTCGCATGATCAATCACCTGATTCAGCGCACTACCGGCAAGGCGATGAACGACTATGGCTGCATGCTGCGCGCCTATCGCCGCCATATCATCGACGCGATGCTGCACTGCCATGAACGCAGTACCTTTATCCCGATTCTCGCTAATACCTTTGCCCGTCGTACTACTGAAATTTTGGTGCGCCATTCTGAGCGTGAATTTGGTGATTCCAAATACAGCTTCATGAAACTGATTAACCTGATGTACGACCTGGTGACCTGCCTGACGACGACGCCGCTGCGTTTGCTGAGCGTGGTGGGCAGCGTCATTGCGATTTCCGGTTTCGCGCTGGCGCTGTTGTTGATTCTGATGCGTCTGTTTTTCGGCGCAGCCTGGGCCGCGGACGGTGTGTTTACACTGTTTGCCGTTCTGTTTTCCTTTATCGGTGCCCAGTTCGTCGGCATGGGGCTACTTGGGGAATATATCGGACGAATCTACAACGATGTTCGCGCGCGTCCCCGCTATTTTATTCAACATATTGTTGGCAATGATCCACGATTTTCTGAACAGGACAATGAAGAATGAAAGCAGTTGTTTTTGCCTATCATGATTTTGGCTGCGTGGGACTCCGCGCGTTGGTGGCTGCGGGTTATACCGTAGAAGCGGTATTTACCCATGCGGATAATCCCGCGGAAAATCAGTTTTTTGGATCGGTAGCCCGTACCGCAGCGGAACTGGGTATCCCGGTATTCGCGCCGGAAGACGTCAATCACCCGCTGTGGGTGGAGCGCATCGCCGCGATGTCGCCGGACGTGATTTTCTCCTTCTATTATCGCCACCTGCTGAGCGACGCTATTTTGCAAAGCGCAGCGCATGGCGCGTACAACCTGCATGGTTCGCTGCTGCCGCGTTATCGTGGCCGTGCGCCGCTGAACTGGGCGCTGGTCAACGGCGAAACCGAAACGGGTGTCACCCTGCACCGTATGGTCGCGCGTGCTGATGCCGGTAATATCGTGGCGCAACAGCGTGTGGCCATCGATGAAAGCGATACCGCGCTGAGCCTGCACCATAAGCTGCGTGACGTCGCCAGCCAGTTGCTGAAAGATAGCCTGCCGGCTATCGCGGCGGGTAAAGCGAATGATATTCCGCAGGATGAAAGCCAGGCTACCTATGTGGGCCGCCGTACTCCGGAAGATGGTCGTATCGAATGGCAGAAACCGGCACGTGCGCTGTACAACCTGGTGCGTGCGGTGACTGAGCCGTGGCCGGGCGCGTTTAGCTTTGTCGGTACCACCAAGTTCATTATCTGGCAGGCGAAAGTGCGTACTGACTTTGCCGCCGCTAAACCGGGCACCGTGCTGAGCACGTCACCGCTGGTGGTGGCTTGTGGTAACGACGCGCTGGAGATCGTGACCGGCCAGGGAGATAACGGTATTTATCTGCAAGGCGCGCAACTGGCCCAGAGCCTGGGTCTGGTGACGGGCGCTATCCTCAACAACTCACCGGTGGTGAGCGTGAAGCGCCGTACTCGCGTGCTGATCCTCGGGGTGAATGGCTTTATCGGTAACCACCTGACCGAGCGTCTGTTGCAGGAAGATAACTATGAAGTGTTCGGTCTGGACATCAGCTCCGATGCTATCGAACGTTTCCTCGGCAACCCGCGTTTCCACTTCGTGGAAGGGGACATCAGCATTCACTCTGAGTGGATTGAATATCACATCAAGAAATGCGACGTGGTACTGCCGCTGGTGGCGATTGCCACACCTATCGAATATACCCGCAACCCGTTGCGTGTGTTCGAGCTGGATTTCGAAGAAAACCTGAAAACCATTCGTGACTGCGTGAAGTACAAAAAACGCATCATTTTCCCGTCCACTTCTGAAGTGTACGGCATGTGTACCGATCCGGTATTCGACGAAGACAACTCTAACCTGATCGTCGGGCCTATCAACAAACAGCGCTGGATTTACTCGGTATCTAAACAGCTGTTGGACCGTGTTATCTGGGCTTACGGCGAAAAAGAAGGGCTGCGTTTCACCCTGTTCCGTCCGTTCAACTGGATGGGGCCGCGTCTGGATAACCTGAATGCTGCGCGTATCGGCAGTTCTCGCGCTATCACGCAGTTGATCCTGAACCTGGTGGAAGGCTCGCCTATCAAGCTGGTTGATGGTGGTCGTCAGAAACGTTGCTTTACCGACATCAAAGACGGTATCGAGGCGCTGTTCCGCATCATCGAGAATAAAGACGGCGTGTGTGATGGTCAGATCATCAACATCGGTAACCCGGAAAACGAAGCGAGCATTCGCCAACTGGCGGAAATGCTGCTGGAGAGCTTCGAGAAGCATCCGCTGCGTAACCAGTTCCCTCCGTTCGCCGGTTTCCGTGAAGTAGAAAGCAGCAGCTACTACGGTAAAGGCTATCAGGATGTGGAGCATCGTAAGCCCAGCATCCGCAATGCCAAGCGCCTGTTGCACTGGCAGCCGACCATCGAGATGGAAAAAACCGTGGCTGAAACGCTGGACTTCTTCCTCCAGACTGTTGAAACCGGTCAATTCAGTCGGGACGGCGAATGAGAAAAGTAGGGTTACGGATCGACGTTGATACCTGGCGCGGCACGCGGGTGGGGGTCCCCCGCCTGCTGGAGTTGCTGGACGTCTATGGCGTTCGGGCCAGCTTTTTCTTCAGTGTCGGTCCCGACAACATGGGGCGCCATCTCTGGCGCCTGATCCGCCCGGTATTTTTGTGGAAGATGCTGCGCTCACGCGCAGCATCGCTGTATGGCTGGGATATCCTGCTGGCGGGTACCGCCTGGCCGGGCCGGGTGATTGGCCGTGGTCTGCCGGACCCGATTGTTGCTGCATCCCGGCAACATGAAGTCGGGTTACACGCCTGGGATCATTTCGCCTGGCAAACCTGGGCCGGGGTGTGGGATCAAGCCAAAATGGAACAACAGATCAAGCTTGCCTACGACGCGTTGCAGTCGATTACCGGCGAACCGGTCATCTGTTCCGCGGTGGCAGGCTGGCGTGCGGATCAAACCGCCGTCGAAGCCAAACAGCGATTTGGCTTTCACTACAACAGCGATTGTCGCGGCACCGCACCGTTTCGCCCGTTACTTAACGACGGCAGCACCGGTACGGTACAGATTCCGGTCACGTTGCCCACCTGGGATGAAGCGGTCGGCCGGGAAACCAATGCCGCTGATTTCAATCGCTATATTCTGGATAAAATCCATCAGGATCAGGGTACTCCGGTCTATACCATCCATGCCGAAGTGGAAGGTATTGTGATGAGCGATCAGTTCAGCGAGTTGCTGGCGCTGGCGGAGCAGGAAGGCATTCGCTTTTGTCCGCTCAGTGAATTGCTGCCGGATGATACCACTACGTTGCCGGTCGGACGCGTGGTGCGGGGTTCTCTCGCCGGACGCGATGGCTGGTTGGGATGTCAGCAGACCGTGGAGGCGGCCTGATGAAATACGCACGTCAAACAACGCTATGGCTGGCGTTGTTACTGCTCTACTACTTTATTCCCCTCAATGGCCGTCTGTTATGGCAACCGGATGAAACCCGTTATGCGGAGATCAGCCGGGAAATGCTGGCGGGCGGCAACTGGATTGCCCCACATTTTCTGGGTATTCGCTATTTTGAAAAACCGATCGCCGGTTACTGGGTGAATAACATCGGCCAGTGGCTGCTGGGAGACAATAACGCCGGTGTGCGTGCCGGTTCGGTGTTTTCCATCTTGCTGACGGCAGGACTGATTTACTGGCTGACGCAGCGGTTGTGGCAGCAGCGGCGAACCTCGCTGCTGGCAATGGCTATCTACCTGAGCTGTTTTTTGGTCTATGGCATCGGTACCTATGCGGTGCTCGACCCCATCGTCACCCTGTGGCTGGCGGCGGCGATGTGCAGTTTCTGGGGCGCTGCACAGGCCAGCACTCGCAGCAGTAAAGTCGGCGGTTACCTGCTACTGGGCGTAGTGTGCGGCATGGGCTTCATGACCAAGGGCTTTCTGGCGTTGGCGGTGCCGGTGATTGCTGTGCTGCCGTGGGTGACGCTGGAGCGGCGCTGGAAAGAGGTGCTGCTGTACGGTCCGCTAGCGATTATCAGTGCGGTAGTGGTGTCATTACCGTGGGCGTTGGCGATAGCGCGCCAGGAGCCGGATTTCTGGCACTATTTCTTCTGGATCGAGCACATTCAGCGTTTTGCCGATTCTAAGAATGCTCAGCATAAAGCGCCGTTCTGGTACTACCTGCCGGTGTTGGTTGCGGGGGTATTGCCGTGGCTGGCTTTGCTACCGTCGTCATTGCTACAGGGGTGGCGCGAGCGGCGTCAGCAGAGTGGTGCATTTTATCTGTTAGGTTGGGTGGTGATGCCATTTCTGTTTTTCAGCATCGCCAAAGGAAAACTGCCGACCTACATTCTGCCTTGTTTCGCACCACTGGCGATTCTGATGGCCCGGCGTGCCACCACGCTGCTTAGCCCGAAGATGCTCACCGTCAACGGCTGGATCAATCTGGCGTTTGGTGTGCTGTGTGCGTTGATTGTTGTACTGGTACTGGCCCCCTGGGGGCTGTCGCATCGTCCGCTTTATCAACCTCAGGAAGGCGCCAAGGTGGCGTTGGGCGTTATAGCGTTTTTGTTCTGGGGTTTGATCGGTTGGTGGACGTCGCGTCAGGCGGCAACGCGCTGGCATTGGGCGGCGGTTTGCCCGCTGGGTATTGCGTTGCTGGTTGGCATGGCGATCCCGCAGCGGGTGATGGAGAGTAAGCATCCGCAGTGGTTCCTGCGTGCACCGGAGGTGGCGTCTCACCTGGCAGAGAGTCGTTACATTCTGGCCAACAGTGTGGGTATCGCGTCGGCTGCCGCCTGGGAACAAAAGCGCAGTGACATTCTGATGTACGATAATCAGGGGGAGCTGGAGTACGGCTTGTCGTATCCAGACAGCGCGGATCGCATGGTGTCTGCCAGCGAATTTGCCGACTGGCTGGCGGCGCATCGCCGTGAAGGTAATGTCTCGTTGGTGTTGATATTCTCTTCGGCAACTGATCCGATCACCGGATTACCACCCGCGGATTACACTGAGCGTAAAGGGCGAATCGCCTTATTGTGGTATCGCCAGCAATGATTAATTACCTGCTGATTTTGCTGGTCAGTTTGTTGACCTGCGCCGGTCAGCTTAGCCAAAAACAGGCCGCCAGCTGGCAGAGCGGCGGCCGTTCACGTCGCGCCCATATTCTGTTATGGATGGGGGTAAGCCTGCTGTTGCTGGGGGTGGCAATGCTGCTGTGGCTGGCAGTGCTGCAACGTGTGGCGGTGAGCGTGGCGTATCCGATGCTGAGCCTGAATTTCATTCTGGTTGCACTGGCCGCGCGCTGGCTATGGCGGGAAGCCATCAGCCTGCGGCAGTGGGCTGGCATCGCGCTGATTGTTATCGGTGTCATCTTGATGGGAGGGAGCGCGTGAAAGGCTATGGATGGGCGTTGTTGAGCGTGTTATTGGTGAGCGCAGCACAGTTGTCGATGAAATGGGGAATGTCTCAGCTTCCCTCACTGACGGAACCGTTGCCGTTTATGTTCGCCATGATGGTATTACCGATCGCGGCAGCGGCGGTACTGCTGGGGTTGGCGGCGTATGCATTCTCAATGCTGAGCTGGTTTAACGCCTTACGTTTTTTGCCGCTAAGCCGGGCTTACCCACTGCTGAGCCTCAGCTATGTGCTGGTATGGGGACTGGCGGTGGCGATGCCTATCTTCCCTGATACGTTTAGTACCGGCAAGCTGATGGCTATCGCGCTGATTATTGTCGGTGTATGGCTGGTGTGCAGCCGACAAGCCTCGCGTCTGGACGACGAGTCCTGATGTCTTACTGATATGACGATGCGGGAAAGCGGTGTTTTCTCTTTCCCGTTTCTCACTTCCCGGTTATCGTTTCCCATTTGATTGACTGGGATCTTCTTATGACCTTACATATCCGTTGGGCGGTGCAGCAGGATTCCGCCACCATTCTGAATTTTATCCGTGAGCTGGCAGAGTACGAGAAAGCGCTGCATGAGGTGAAGACCAATCAGCAGGAAATTGAGCAAACGCTGTTTGGTGAAGGCGCGTCTACCGAAGCACTGATCTGCGAATGGAACGGCGAGCCGATCGGGTTTGCGGTGTTTTTCAGTAGTTACTCCACCTGGCTTGGGCGCAACGGTATTTATCTGGAAGATTTATATGTTTCGCCACATTATCGTGGCTATGGCGCGGGTAAAGCGTTGTTGAAATATATTGCGCGTCTGGCGGTTGAGCGCGGTTGCGGGCGGCTGGAATGGAGTGTGCTGGACTGGAATCAGCCCGCCATCGATTTCTATGACAGTCTGGGGGCTGCCCCACAAAACGAGTGGATCCGCTACCGTCTGGAAGGCGACAGCCTGAAACAGGCGGCACAGGAATAGCCTGAGTTATGCGTTGCGGAAAAAAACAGGCGGCGGAAAACCCGCTGCCTGCCGAGGGTAAAGGGACAGGGCCTGGACACAGGAAATGCATCCCTGTCATACCGGGTGTAACTAGTAACCAACGGTAAAACGCTGACGGATGTGTTGCGGTTTTTCCACTTCATCCACTAATGCAATGGCGTAGTCTGCGAAAGAGATGCTGCTGCCGTGTTCGTTGGTCAGCAGGTCGTCTTTACCAAGACGGAATGTGCCGGTACGTTCACCGGGGATGAACATCATCGATGGCGACAGGAACGTCCAGTCCAGGTCCGTAACGGTTTTCAGCAGATCGAGAAAATCAGCGCCCTTGGTGGCTTCTGCCTTGTAAGCCTCTGGAAAGCCGGGTTGATCCACCAGACGCTGACCCGGTGCGACCAACAAACTACCGGCACCACCGACCACCAGATAGCGTTTCACCCCAGCAGCGCGCACGGCGTCGATAAGAATCTGCGGATCGCTGCTGGTAAAATGTACCGAACTGATAACCGCGTCATGACCTGCCAGCAGTGCCGTTAGCCCGGCCACATCGAATACATCCCCTTTTTTAGCCGTAACGCCGGGCAGCGAGGCGATATTTTCCGGATGACGGGCGATCGCGGTGACTTGGTGACCACGCTCAGACAGCTCGTTTAGAATCTGTGAACCCGCGTTACCAGAAGCGCCGATCAGTGCAATATGAGCCATGTTCCATTCCTTATAGTCTTCATTAGGGGAAAGGTCTATTATGTAGACCATTGGGAGGGATTATGCGCAAAGCCCGATCGCTGCGCAAGAAGTCACCCGTGTGTTATCTGGTCATCAAGAGCTGACTATTGTGGAGTGTGTGATGCCGAAAACCGTTGCTGAAAAAGATGTCTTTGTCTTTGAACAGGCTTGTCCGATACGCGATGTGCTGGATCGCATTGGTGATCAGTGGAGTCTGCTGGTGTTAGAAACCCTGAGTGATGGCACGTTACGTTTTAATGAATTGATGCGTCGTATTGGCGATATCTCCAAGCAAATGCTCTCCAAGACATTGAAATTACTGGAGCAGGACGGATTTGTCAGGCGTACGATCTATGCTGAAGTACCGCCTCGGGTGGAATACCAGCTTACCGAGCTTGGGCGTTCTTTTTTACAACCCATGAAGATGTTAGTGGAATGGGCGGATGCGCATCACCGTACGATTTGTGAAGCGCGCAAAATCTATGAGCAAAAAACGGATAACGCCTGACATCAACGGGCAGCTGAGCGCCCGTGCGATAATTGCCAATGCTGCTGGCATGTAATCGATAGTAAGACCATACGATTGCTATTCAGGCGGTAGCGGCCTTGCGCTGCTCTGCAAGGCCGCGTCTGATACAAGCAGGGGGTTAGACCGCTTCTGTCGTGACTTTGATTTCACCGCGCGCCAGTTGGTCACGCTCCATGGATTCAAACAGCGCTTTGAAGTTACCTTCGCCAAAGCCCTCGTCGCCGTCCCGCTCGATAAATTCAAAAAACAAAGGGCCGATAAGGGTTTCTGAGAAAATCTGCAACAGTAGCTTTTTCTGCCCGTTATGGGTGTTGCCATCCAGCAAAATACCGCGTTTTTGCAGCGCGACGATATCCCGGCCATGACCAGGCAGGCGCTCTTCCACCATCTGGTAATAGGTATCGGATGGTGCGGTCATCAGCGGTAATCCTGCCTGACGCAGTTGATCGAGCGTCGTCAGAATATCATCGGTTTGCATCGCGATATGTTGGATCCCTTCGCCATTAAACCGACGCAAAAACTCCTGGATTTGCCCATTGCTGCCTTCGGCTTCTTCATTCAGCGGAATACGAATTTTTCCGTCTGGTGCGACCATGGCTTTTGAGTGCAAACCGGTGTATTCGCCTGCAATATCAAAATAACGAATTTGCTGGAAATTAAATATCCGGCTATAGAATTCAGACCAGTAATCCATTCTTCCCTGATAGACATTATTAGTCAGGTGGTCAATGGTGTGCAGCCCAAATCCTTTCGGATTTTTTTCCACACCGGGAATAAATGAAAATTCGATATCAAAGATATCGATATCTGAATGATATTTCTCGATGAAGTAGATTTTTGAGCCACCAATACCTTCAATCGCCGGTACCTGAATTTCACCCGGGTTAGCGGCCTGCTCTGCGGGCCTGGCACCGGACAACAGCGCCTGTTCATACGCCTGATGCGCATCCTTGACATAAAACCCCATACCGCAGGCTCCTGCACCGTGTTCCTGTAAAAAGGTTCGCGGAAAACCGGTGGCAGTATTATTCACAAGGAAGTTGATATTATTTTGTCGAAAGAGAGAAATGGCGCGATGGCGATGGTGTGCAACACAGGTAAACCCGAGCGAAGCGAATAATGTCGATAGCGCTTCCGGATTATCGGTAACAAATTCGATAAAAGCAAATCCATTTAAATTTAGCGGGTTGGCTAATAAATTAGTCATACTATTTCCTTTGTCCATAAAGGAGGTGGTTGAAATAAAAAAGACGGGCTTATTAAGGTGAATAATAGCGCCATTATTCATTCATGGATAACAATTTTTTCTTATTAAAATCACAGTAAATAAATTCGAAGTAGTTTCATTTATTAATAATTATTCATTAGCGCATCGGTAGTCATTGCATATGCTCCGGCGCGATGAAAAATAATAGATTGGCCCAAATATTGCGATAAATGACCTTTGGGCCACTGCTGATGATGTGGTTTTTTAAGCAGAATGACGGTAGTGCGCCATGTTTGTCTTAAAAAGAGGAATACCGCTATGAACATTACCCAGATCAGAAATGCGACGCTCAAAATTGGCTTTGCCGGTAAAACGTTTCTCATCGACCCGATGCTGGCTGACAAAGGCGCTTATCCCGGTTTCGAGGGGACGCTGAACAGCCATTTGCGTAACCCGTTGGTGGACCTGCCTGTCACGCTGGAGGCGCTATTTGCCGGTGTGGATGCGGTGATTGTTACCCACACACATCTTGATCACTGGGATGAGGTTGCCGCTACCCGGCTGCCGAAATCATTACCGATATTTACCCAGCATGAGCACGATCAAAGCCTGATTCGGGCCGCCGGGTTTGGCGATGTCCGGTTGTTGAGCGAGCAGAGTACTTTTTGCGATATCACGCTGAGTAAAACACCGGGTCAGCATGGCAGTGATGCCATTATGGAAAAACTGGGGGACAGGCTGGGCCAGGTGTGTGGTGTGGTACTGCGTCATCCACAGGAAAAAACGCTGTATCTGGCAGGCGATACCGTCTGGAATGCGGACGTGGCGGAAAATCTACGTCGCTATGTGCCGGAAGTGATTGTGCTTAACTGCGGCGATGCGCAAATTGTCGGTCTGGAGTCAATCATCATGAACCAGCAGGATGTGCTGAGCGTGGCGCAGTACGCGCCGAATGCGACCCTCATCGCCAGCCATATGGAGGCGGTTAACCATTCGGCGTTGAGTCGTGAGGCTCTGGCGGATTTTGTGCAGCAACATGGCGTGTCGGGTCGGGTATTGATTCCGGCCGATGGCGAGTCCTGTATGCTGTAGCCGGTATACAAAATGGGCAGTGACAACACAGAAGGAACGTAATGTGAGTAAGCCTATTCCATCGGTCGCGGTGGTCGCCTGCGATCAGTTCAGCCCGTTTCATTTATCGGTGCCCTGCATGATTTTCGGCGATGTGCTGCCGGGACAACCGTTATTCAGGTTGCATCTTTGCGCTGGTGAAGAGGGTGTGTTGCGTTCCGCACAAGGGTTGCAGATTGATACCCCGTTCGGGCTGGATACGCTGGCGCAAGCCGATATCGTGGTGGTGCCTTACTGGCGTAACCCACAGGAAACGCCGAATCCGGCGTTGCTGGAGGCGTTGGCCGAGGCCTATGCCCGTGGCAGCCTGTTGGTTGGGCTGTGTCTGGGCACCTATGTGCTGGCCTGGGCCGGGCTGCTTACGCAGCGCAACGCCGCAACACACTGGGAGTTCGCGCAGGATTTTCAGCAGCGTTTTCCGGATGTACGGCTGGATACACAGGCGTTATACGTGGAAGACGAGCAACTCATCACTTCGGCAGGGACGGCCGCTGGGCTGGATTGTTGCCTGCATGTGGTCAGAAAGTACCACGGTAGTGTTATTGCCAATAAAATCGCCAGAAGAATGGTGATTCCCCCGCATCGTGAAGGCGGTCAGGCACAGTTCATCGAGCGGCCGATGCCGACATCGACACAGGACGCCAGAATCAACGCGCTACTGGATTACCTGAGAAGCCGCCTCGACCATTCCTATCATCTCGATGATCTGGCGCGCCGGACGCTAATGAGCCGTCGCACGTTCACCCGACAGTTTCACAAGGCCACCGGGATGTCGGTCGGTGAATGGCTGATGGCTGAGCGCCTGCAACAAAGCCAGACATTGCTGGAATCCACCACGTTGTCGATCGAAGCCATCGCCGAACAGGTCGGCTTCGGCACCGCCGCGTCACTGCGTCAGCACTTCCGCCGCCAGTTTAACGTCACGCCCGGCGAGTGGCGCAAGACGTTTTTGGGGGGGAGTACGTCAGCTGGTTTTCGGTAGCTTTCGAGAGGTCGTGAGTGAAGGGCTTATTATGGTGTTTAACGCATATTATCTGCATTCTCATGACACGCTATGACAGGTAATCATAGTTTTACCTGCTCTAGCGTGTAACTCTTGTTTTACCTGCTCTAGCGTGTAATATTTATCTTACCGCCTATAACCGGTAGGATAAAATGATGAAGGTCACCAACAGCAAACAGCTTAGCAGCTATCTGAAAGATGTTCGTATCATGCAGAAGCTTTCACAAGGGAAAGTGGCCAGTAAAGTGGGTATTCGCCAGGATACGGTATCCAGCTTCGAACAACATCCTGATTCCACCAAACTGGAAACCTTCTTTAAAATCCTGTCGGCATTAAATTTAGAACTTACGGTTACCCCCAGGAATATGGACGCCGCCAATAACGAGGCCTCTGTTGCAGAATCGTCCTGGAAGGAAGAATGGTAATGGCTGCGCTCGATGTCTACATGAACGGTTATCGGGTGGGGATATTGACCAAAACAGGTAGTGGGGCACATCATTTTTCCTATGATGTGAACTGGCTTGGGCTGTCCGGAAGTCGTCCCATCTCGCTCTCTATGCCACTACGTCATCAGCCCTATCAAGGTGATGAAGTTTATAACTTCTTCGACAATTTGTTGCCGGATAATCCGGACATCAGAAGACGAATTGTTGCCAGGCATCACGCTGACTCCACCCAGCCGTTTGATCTGCTGGCTAAAGTGGGGCGAGACAGTGTTGGGGCGTTGCAATTGATACCGGCGAGTACACCAACTAACAATATAAAACAGATTGAATACAAAACATTATCTGAGCAGCAGCTTGAAAACATACTGTCGGGATATCTGGTTGATGCGCCGCTGGGGATGATTGATACAGAAGATGATTTTCGTATCTCTATTGCTGGCGCACAGGAAAAGACGGCTCTGCTTTATCGGGATAGTCACTGGTGCCTGCCCTTCAATACCACACCCACTACCCACATCATCAAGCTACCGATTGGTAAAATCGAGAGTCACTCTTACTCCATTGATATGTCTGACAGCGTTGAAAATGAGTATCTGTGCCTGCTGATTGCCAGGGAGTTTGGGCTACCGGTGCCACACTGTTTTATGCTCAACGCTGGCAAGATAAAAGCGCTGGCGGTAGAACGTTTTGATCGTAAATATGCCTCGGATGGCAGTTGGGTTATGCGATTGCCACAGGAGGATTTTTGTCAGGTATTCAACGTGCCTTCCGCGCTGAAATATGAAAATCATGGTGGGCCCGGTATTTCCGCCATTATGTCGTATCTATTAGGCGCTGTTGACCCACAAAGGGATCGCTATAGTTTTATGAAGGTTCAGGTGCTGTTCTGGCTATTGGCAGCAACAGATGGTCATGCGAAGAATTTTTCCTTGTTTATTGAGCCTGAGGGACGATATCGCCTCACGCCTTTCTATGACATTCTCTCTATGTACCCGGCGATGGGGGGGCGGGGAATTGATCGCAGAGAGGCAAAACTGGCGATGGGGCTGGCTAGCTCAAAAGGCAAGAAATACGCGATTGAGCAGATCTTTCCACGTCACTTTTTCCAAACGGCGCAGGCAGTTGGGTTTGCCAGAGAATCAATGGAGAGCATTCTGACGGAATTTGCACAGTCGATGGATACGATTGTGATGAAAATTAGGAACCAACTACCTGCGAGTTTTCCTGCATCTATTCGCGATGCAATTCTCGAAGGCATGCAGGCAAGAGCGGGGCGATTAATGACCGGGTGGGAATAGGCACCCCATAGGTGCCTCTTTGCATGTGGGCTTCACTTCCCAATACAAAAACTGGAAAAAATCCGCCCCAGCAGATCGTCGGAGGTGAATTCACCGGTGATTTCACTTAACGCCTGCTGTGCCAGTCGCAGTTCCTCGGCCAGCAGTTCACCGGCGTAGGCACCGACCAGTTGTTCGTGGCCTTGCTGTAGATGCTGCGCTGCTTGTTCCAGCGCCTGCAAGTGACGACGGCGGGCCAGAAAGCCCCCTTCGGTGTTGCTGGTAAATCCCATGCTTTGTTTGAGGTGGTCACGCAGCAGGTCTACACCGTCACCCGTTCGGGCGGAAAGGCGGATAAGTGAGTAAGTATTTACCTCTGCAATACCCAGCGGTTCACCGGTGACATCCGCTTTGTTACGCACGACGGTGATCGGCAATCGGCTTGGTAGTCTTGCCATAAATTCTGGCCAGATAGCCGCTGGTTCTACCGCGTCGGTGGTGGTGCCATCGACCATAAACAGTACCCGGTCGGCCTGTTCGATTTCCTGCCACGCCCGTTCAATACCGATACGTTCTACTTCGTCGCTGGCTTCGCGCAGCCCAGCGGTGTCAATGATATGCAGCGGCATACCGTCGATATGAATATGCTCACGCAGCACATCGCGCGTGGTACCGGCGATATCGGTGACGATAGCGGCATCGCGCCCGGCCAGCGCATTCAGCAGGCTGGATTTACCTGCATTCGGTCGACCGGCAATCACCACTTTCATCCCTTCGCGCAGCAGGCTGCCTTGCCGCGCTTCGCCACGCACACCTTCCAGATCGCCTATCACTGCATTGAGCATAGCTTCGATTTTGCCGTCGGAGAGAAAATCGATCTCCTCATCGGGGAAATCGATCGCTGCTTCCACATAGATTCGAAGGTGAGTGAGTGCTTCCACCAGTTGATGAACGCGGGAGGAAAAGACACCCTGTAGCGAGTTGACGGCGGAACGTGCCGCCTGCTCAGAACTGGCGTCGATCAGATCGGCAATCGCTTCGGCCTGCGCCAGATCGAGTTTGTCGTTTAAAAATGCCCGTTCGGAAAATTCGCCAGGGCGGGCGATGCGCACACCCGGCAGCGCCACAACGCGTTTGAGCAACAGGTCGAGGATCACCGGGCCGCCGTGACCTTGTAGTTCTAACACGTCTTCACCTGTAAAGGAGTTCGGGCCGGGGAACCACAGGGCAATGCCTTGATCGAGCACGCTACCATCGACGTCATGGAAAGGCAGGTAATCGGCGTAACGCGGTTTAGGCAGCTTACCCAGTATGGCTTGTGCTACCGCTGAGGCCTGGCGGCCGGAGATGCGCAGAATACCTACGCCGCCGCGTCCCGGCGGGGTGGCTTGGGCAACGATGGTGTCGGTATGGCTCATGGTGTTCTCTCTGCCTTTTTGCCTGTTTTCAGGCACGGTTTGGGGTTGTCTTACTGTAAAAAAATAAGGCGGTCAGTGACCGCCTTATAATGAGATTGATTGGACAATCAACCGGTTACTTTTTCTCGCGGCTGTGCAGCCCGCGTTTTTCCAGCCCGCGGTAAATCAGCTGCTGCTGGGCGATGGTCACCAGGTTGCTGACGATATAGTACAGCACCAGACCTGACGGGAACCACAGGAAGAATACGGTGAAGATAACCGGCATGTAGGTCATGATCTTCTGCTGCATCGGATCGGTGACCGTGGTCGGCGACATCTTCTGAATGAAGAACATGGTCAGACCCATCAGGATCGGCAGCACGTAGTACGGGTCCTGCGCCGAGAGGTCATGAATCCACAGTGCGAACGGCGCGTGACGCAGTTCCACCGAGCCCATCAGCATGTAGTACAACGCCAGGAAGATAGGCATCTGGATGACCAGCGGGAAGCAACCACCCAGCGGGTTCACTTTCTCTGCCTTGTACAGCGCCATCATTTCCTGACTCATGCGCTGTTTATCGTCACCGATACGCTCACGCATCGCCTGCAATTTCGGTTGCAGCATGCGCATTTTCGCCATCGAGGTGTACTGCGCTTTGGTCAGCGGGTACATGATGCCGCGCACGATAAACGTGATAGCAATGATGGAGAAGCCCCAGTTGCCGATAAAGCCGTGCAGGAATTTCAGCAGCTTAAACAGCGGTTGGGAGATGAACCACAGCCAGCCGTAATCTACGGTCAGGTCCAAATGCGGTGCGACAGCGGCCATTTTGTCCTGAATTTCCGGGCCGACCCACAGGGTGGCGTTCAGGTTCTGCTGGCTACCCGGCTGTACGACAACCGAAGGAGACTTAAAGCCGATAGCGGCCAAGCCATTGCCAAGGTTGGCGCTGTAAAACGTATTGCTCGCGGCGGTGTTTGGCACCCAGGCGGTAGCGAAATACTGCTGCAGCATCGCAACCCAGCCACCCTGTGTGTTGATGTTCAGGTTCTCTTTCATATCGCTAAAGCTGTATTTGCGATATTTATCGTCGCTGGAAGAGAACGCTGCGCCACGGTAGGTGTGCAGGGCAAAGTTATTGCTGCCGGTGTCACGGTGTGACGGCAAATCGATAGATTGCTTCAACTGGCCGAACAGCGTCAGTTCCAGCGGCTGGGCACTGGTGTTGTTGACACTGTATTCCACGTTCAGCGCGTACTCACCACGCTTTAACACGAAGGTTTTGGTGAAGCTGACGCCGTTAGCATCGGTATAGGTCAACGGAATACGCAGTTCGTTCTGGCCTGCGGCCAGTTCAAAGCGATCCGCCGAGGCGGTATACAGCGGACGTGAACCGTTAGCCGGGTTGTCCGGGCCGTTTTTACCGGTCAGGCCACTTTGTGCCTGATAGGTGAAGGCCGGGGTGCTTTCCAGCAGTTTGAACGGCTGGTTGGAGCCCAGTTCTGCCGGGTAAGCCAGCAGGTCGGCTTCTTCAATGTCGCCGCCGCGTGTGTTGATGTTCAGCGACAACACGTCGGTTTTCACCGTGATCAGTTTACCCTGACCGCTGGCTGGTACGCCCTGGTTGGCTGCATCGCCTACAGCGCCATTCGCCTGTTGCGTGGTCTGGGTGGCCGCGGGTGGATTTTTGTCCGTTTCCCACTGCTGCCAGATCATGAACGTCACGAATAGCAGAGCGATGACAAGAAGATTGCGTTGCGAATCCATCGTTAGTGTTCTCTGTTATTGTCGGGTTTTGGCGGTACGGGATCATCACCACCAGGGTTCAAAGGGTGGCATTTTAATACGCGTTTGAGCGTCAACCAACAGCCTTTTATCATGCCGAACCGGCGTATTGCTTCAATGCCATATTGGGAGCACGACGGCTGAAAGCGGCAGTGCGGTCCAAGTAGCGGACTGATAAAGCGTTGATACCCGCGTATCAGGCCGATCAGCAGGCGTGAGCCAAACGACAGTGACGGCGCCATAATTTTTCCAACGCTTCCGTTAGCGTACGGTTATCCAGTTCAGACACCCCTTTTTTAGCGATGACGACAAAATCCATCGCGGGCAGCTCGTGTTGACGCAAACGAAAACTTTCACGTGTCAGGCGCTTGATACGATTACGTTCGTGAGCCCGTCTGACGTGCTTTTTTGCGACAGTGAGACCAATACGAGGGTGTCCCAGCGTATTCGGGCGTCCGAGGATGGTAATCTGCGGCGTGCCGGCCCGTTGAGGCTGCTGGAAGACGAAAGAGAAATGGCTGGGAGTTAACAGACGTAACTCCCTAGGAAAAGCGAGCGTAACCACTCGAAGGGTTAGCTTTTATTACTTGGAAACAGTCAGACGAGCACGGCCTTTCGCACGACGGCGGGCCAGAACCTGACGACCATTTTTAGTGGCCATACGAGCACGGAAACCGTGGCTACGGTTACGCTTCAATACGGACGGTTGGAAAGTGCGTTTCATGGCGATTTCTACCTAAACTTGATTTAAGACTTCACAGTAAACGCGTTTGGCTACTCGGCGTGAAAAGTGACCGACGCCTCTATCGCATAATAAAGAGGCGGGATTGTAATAATTGTACAGCCCCGAGTCAATTAACATCCGCGTTTTACCCGCCTGAAACTTCCCGGTGGTCCCGGATTTTCTGTTTGAACAGCACAAAAAATGGACTGCTCAGCACAGAAAACAGGCGCTACGCGCAGGCCGCGAATTATACGGACTCTGCGATAAAGCGCAAGGATCCCTCAGCGATCCTGTCTACGGGATCATGATCCGCGTCACCGCTGATCGTGTCGATTACGTCTATGCTTACTATCCGCAAGGGATCCAGGGCGGGTTGTGGGTAACCTTACGGGTATCCCAGAATAA
>NZ_CM001977.1:4548453-4549648 GCF_000406165.1 Dickeya zeae NCPPB 2538
TGTAAGCACACCCGTTTTAGTTCCATGCACTTTTTGAGATATCCGGTTTTTCAGTCATCAGCCGGTATTCTTCCGGCGTCAGGTTATTCAGGGATTCATGAGGCCGCTCGCTGTTGTATTCCGTCAGCCAGTGCTCTGTGATTTCCCGTGCTTCATTCAATGTTCTGAACAGATAAAAATCCAGTATCTCTGTCCGGTATGTCCGGTTAAAACGTTCGATGAAGGCATTTTGTGTGGGTTTTCCCGGTTTGATAAATTCCAGCATCACGCCATGCTCTTCAGCCCACTGCGCCAGAGTCAGTGATATTAGCTCCGGGCCATTGTCCATCCGCAGTTTCAGCGGATAACCACGGTTTGCCACGATCCTGTCCAGTACTCTGACCACCCGCTGCGCCGGGATATTCAGGTCGATTTCTATCGCGAGAGCCTCGCGGTTAAAGTCATCTACCACATTAAAGGTCCGAAAGCGCCTGCCACAGACCAGCGCATCATGCATAAAATCTATCGACCAGCTCTGGTTAAGTGCTTCCGGCGTCACCAGCGGTGCGGGGTTACGCACCGGCAGACGTTGCTTTCCCTTACGGCGAAAATTCAGTTTCAGCAGGCAGTAAATCCGGTGAACTCTTTTATGGTTCCAGATATTGCCCTGCCTGCGAAGCACCTGAAAAAGCTTTTTAAATCCATATCGCGGATAGCGTTCAGCTGCTGCTGTCAGTGCCATAATCACCGGCTCATCACGTTGCGTATCCGGCTGATAACGAAATACCGTCCTGCTCAGCGATAACGTCCTGCATGCCTGGCGTATGCTCATCGTAAACTGCGCGGTCAGATAACTGACGAGCTCACGCTTTATCGCTGGTTTTAAAGCTTTTTTTCGATGACGTCTTTTAATGCCCGATTCTCAAGGCTCAGATCGGCAAACATCTGTTTCAGACGCCGGTTTTCGTCCTCCAGATCTTTCATCTTTTTGATATCAGAGGCTTCCATACCGCCAAACTTCGCTTTCCAGTTGTAATAGCTGGCTTCAGAAATACCGGCTTCACGGCAGACATCCTTAACGGTACGTCCGGCTTCGACGGACTTCAAAACGGCAATGATCTGGTGTTCAGTGAATCGGGCTTTACGCATGGCGATCTCCTCAAGGGACATAATCAGTATGTCGGAAGATCTCTAAAAGTGAATGGTTCGGTTTACC
>NZ_CM001977.1:4549748-4550623 GCF_000406165.1 Dickeya zeae NCPPB 2538
TTGTATGTCAGCAGTATCCCCCACAGCTCCTGTCTCACCATCTCCGGTAATTTACTTCTCAGCGTCCAACGGTTGCCGCACAGGAACTGCTTCGCCTCACGATACCCCAGTTCGATTTCCCACCGGTGTTTGTAGAGTTCTGCTATGTCTGCCGCCGGGTAACGCATCGCGTCCGTCATCGATGTGACAACCTGACGTTCCACACCGTTAACCTTCCTGCTGATTAACCGGACAGTGAGCTCATCCGGCAGACCTTCCCACTGTTTTCTTGCCTGTGGCGAGGTTTTCAGCGTTATCAGTTCATCCTGCCTGCCCAGTCTGCGTATCACCTCATACTGCGTGCCCTTTTTCAGCGGCAACAACCAGTGGCGGTTCTCACCTGCCCTGTGCCAGTCATGCAGCAGGCCTGTTGACCAGAAGCCCCTGTCGAACAACGTCACGCTATTATCCGGTGCCTGCTTTGCCAGTCCTGCCGCCAGCCGCATCTCATTAACGTCATACCGGCCCATCACGCTGGCGCGCAGCAGGTGACTGCTCAGTTCCATCAGACACACCATGCGGACCTGCGGGAAGCCTTTTTCACCGTACTGATTTTCCGCTTTCGCGAAGGCAGCGGCATTTTCCGGTGTGTCGGGCGTTCGCCAGACCACGCCATCAACGGCGTTCAGCGTCAGCCCGTTCCAGAGCGGATGCCGGGATTCTTCATGCCAGTGCTGTTGTGTCAGTTCGAACAGAACTCTAATGGCATCCTCACCCAGCGTTTTGCGGCGGGCAATGACGGAGCTGGGTGCGGTAAAAGGTCTGCCAGTCCGGTCAGCGATGTCCATCAGATTGACGATATGGGACACAGGCTTGTTGTTGAAAATAGCCATACC
>NZ_CM001977.1:4550723-4552467 GCF_000406165.1 Dickeya zeae NCPPB 2538
CTGCTCTTTAACAATCAATCAGACAATCTGTGTGGGCACTCGCAGGACGCTTCACTAAAAAATTAGTGAAAGTCTTGAAGAGTGACAACAGTTAATTCATTACGAATAAACAGTAAATTCTTTGAGCACCGTTTTCTTCGGAAAACACATCAAACTTTAAATTGAAGAGTTTGATCATGGCTCAGATTGAACGCTGGCGGCAGGCCTAACACATGCAAGTCGAGCGGTAGCACAGGGAGCTTGCTCCCTGGGTGACGAGCGGCGGACGGGTGAGTAATGTCTGGGAAACTGCCTGATGGAGGGGGATAACTACTGGAAACGGTAGCTAATACCGCATAACGTCGCAAGACCAAAGAGGGGGACCTTCGGGCCTCTTGCCATCGGATGTGCCCAGATGGGATTAGCTAGTAGGTGAGGTAAAGGCTCACCTAGGCGACGATCCCTAGCTGGTCTGAGAGGATGACCAGCCACACTGGAACTGAGACACGGTCCAGACTCCTACGGGAGGCAGCAGTGGGGAATATTGCACAATGGGCGCAAGCCTGATGCAGCCATGCCGCGTGTGTGAAGAAGGCCTTCGGGTTGTAAAGCACTTTCAGCGGGGAGGAAGGGAGCAGACTTAATACGTCTGTTCATTGACGTTACCCGCAGAAGAAGCACCGGCTAACTCCGTGCCAGCAGCCGCGGTAATACGGAGGGTGCAAGCGTTAATCGGAATGACTGGGCGTAAAGCGCACGCAGGCGGTCTGTTAAGTTGGATGTGAAATCCCCGGGCTTAACCTGGGAACTGCATTCAAAACTGACAGGCTAGAGTCTCGTAGAGGGGGGTAGAATTCCAGGTGTAGCGGTGAAATGCGTAGAGATCTGGAGGAATACCGGTGGCGAAGGCGGCCCCCTGGACGAAGACTGACGCTCAGGTGCGAAAGCGTGGGGAGCAAACAGGATTAGATACCCTGGTAGTCCACGCTGTAAACGATGTCGATTTGGAGGTTGTGCCCTTGAGGCGTGGCTTCCGGAGCTAACGCGTTAAATCGACCGCCTGGGGAGTACGGCCGCAAGGTTAAAACTCAAATGAATTGACGGGGGCCCGCACAAGCGGTGGAGCATGTGGTTTAATTCGATGCAACGCGAAGAACCTTACCTACTCTTGACATCCAGAGAAGCCTGCAGAGATGCGGGTGTGCCTTCGGGAGCTCTGAGACAGGTGCTGCATGGCTGTCGTCAGCTCGTGTTGTGAAATGTTGGGTTAAGTCCCGCAACGAGCGCAACCCTTATCCTTTGTTGCCAGCACTTCGGGTGGGAACTCAAGGGAGACTGCCGGTGATAAACCGGAGGAAGGTGGGGATGACGTCAAGTCATCATGGCCCTTACGAGTAGGGCTACACACGTGCTACAATGGCGTATACAAAGAGAAGCGACCTCGCGAGAGCAAGCGGACCTCATAAAGTACGTCGTAGTCCGGATTGGAGTCTGCAACTCGACTCCATGAAGTCGGAATCGCTAGTAATCGTAGATCAGAATGCTACGGTGAATACGTTCCCGGGCCTTGTACACACCGCCCGTCACACCATGGGAGTGGGTTGCAAAAGAAGTAGGTAGCTTAACCTTCGGGAGGGCGCTTACCACTTTGTGATTCATGACTGGGGTGAAGTCGTAACAAGGTAACCGTAGGGGAACCTGCGGTTGGATCACCTCCTTACCGAGTAGAAGTGCCTGCGTGGTGTCCACACAGATTGTCTGATGA